>NZ_JAQRFO010000006.1:0-126307 GCF_028598775.1 Xenorhabdus aichiensis | reverse complement strand
TTGCGATTGGCTTTATGGCGGTCTATGGCGATTCGGTTTATGGGCGGTAATAAAAATGCCGTATTTCAATACGGCATAAGCAATAGATGGGTTGCGTAGTAGCAAAAAAATGCTAAAACTGAAATGATTCGCCGCTCTGTTCTGTGATCGCCTGTTCCAGCATAGATAGAAAATCGTTACCACTGCGGTCACAAATCCATCTGTTTTCCTGACAACCAAAGTGGTAGCCACCACTTTTGGTTGCCAACCAGATTTGATGAAAGGGTTCTTGGCGATTGATAATGATTTTGCTGCCGTTTTCAAAAGTCAGCGTCATTACGCCGCCGTTTGTTTCACAGTCAATATCGGCATCGCCATCGTAGTTATCCAGTTGCTCTTCAATACGCTGCATCAATTGATCGGCCAATTGATGAAATTCGCTATCGTTCATGTTCATTTCCTATTTGCTTTTCAGGGTCTAACTGCGATTATAGAGAGTATTGGCGCATGAATTACAGGCATTAATTATTATGATGAAAAAACAATTCCGTTGGTCACTGGCTATCATAACACTACTTGCGGTTTCTGGTTGTGGCTTGAAAGGTCCTCTTTATTTCCCGCCGGCAGAGCCGACTGTGACACAGGCTCCAGCAGATCAGGCAAATAAAGCACAGCTAGAACACAATACACAATCGGATACTCAACAAAAATAGCACCGATAATGTGGTTTCTCTTGGAGCAGTCTATGTTGGAGTAGTATATGCAGTTCTCCAAAATGCATGGTCTTGGCAATGATTTTATGGTCGTTGATGCAGTGACCCAGAATGTTTATTTTTCGCCAGAATTAATCTGCCGTTTGGCCGATCGACGTACTGGCGTGGGCTTTGATCAACTACTGGTCGTTGAAGCTCCCTACGATCCTGACTTAGACTTTCACTATCGCATTTTTAATGCTGATGGTAGTGAAGTTTCCCAGTGTGGCAACGGGGCACGCTGCTTTGCCCGTTTTGTTCGCTTGAAAGGGTTGACCAATAAGCGTGATATTAAGGTCAGTACGCAAGCAGGTCGGATGGTACTGAGCATCACCAATGATGATCAGGTCTGTGTCAATATGGGAGAACCGAACTTTGAACCACAGCATGTTCCTTTTCGTGCCAATAAGGCGGAGAAAACCTATATTATCCGTGCCATTGAACGCACCGTGCTCTGCGGTGTTGTGTCGATGGGAAATCCTCATTGTGTGATACAGGTTGAAGATGTCGACACCGCAGAAGTGGAGATTTTGGGGCCAGTATTGGAAAATCATGACCGTTTCCCTGAGCGGGCGAATATTGGTTTCATGCAGATCATGAATCGTAGTCATATTCGATTGCGTGTCTTTGAGCGTGGTGCAGGAGAGACACGGGCTTGTGGCAGCGGTGCATGTGCAGCCGTCGCCGTCGGTATCCAGCAAGATCTGCTGGATAGTCAGGTTCGCGTTGATCTGCCGGGCGGTTTCCTGCAAATTTGCTGGGACGGGCCGGGCAAGCCACTCTATATGACAGGGCCTGCAACTCACGTTTATGAAGGTACGATTCATTTGTGATTGATTCAGTTTTATCTGAGTCATTATTGAATTATGGGGCATTGGAAAATGGGTAAAAATGACGATCCACTGCACTTGGAAAATTGGCTGAATGATCAGGCGGTAGTGGATTATTTGCTGAATAATCCTGAGTTTTTTATCCGCAATGCCAATATGGTCGATAAGATACGGGTTCCTCATCCGGTTCGTGAATGTGTCTCCCTGATGGAATGGCACATGGATCGCCAGAGAAAGCGCATCTGTCATCTGGAAGACGATTTGATCCATCTGGTGGAGCAGGCGAAACAGAATGAAATGCTGTTTAGCCGTCTGCTGCAATTACTCGCTGATCTCTCCGCTGCCAAAAGTTTGCAGGACTTTCTTTCCCGCTTGAGTTCATGGTCGAAAACCCTTGGGTTGAGTAATAGTTATGTTCGGTTATTCAGTGATAAATGGCGTCTTGGTGCGCCGCTGAATTCGCCGGAACTGGCTATCTCGCGTAATGTGTTTGAGCCTGTCCGCATTCAACGATTTGGTGACAGTAACCATTATCTTGGCACACTGTATGGCCCAGAAATTTTACTGCTGATACCACAGGCTCGCTATGTAGGTTCAGTCGCTATCTCCCTTTTGGGTTCACAGGGGGATCTGGGCATGGTGATTTTCAATAGCCGTGATAAACAGCACTATCATGAAGGTATGGGAACTGATCTACTTGATCATCTGGCGCAATTGCTACCGGGGTTATTGTCCCGCTGGGTAGAACGAGTATGACTCAGCCGACTGACTTGCTGCTTGAACCGGTAGAGACCTTTTTGCATTATCTGCGGGTTGAGCGTCGTTTAAGCCCATTGACTATCACTAACTACCGTCGTCACTTGGCGGTTCTGGCGTCGATGTCACTGGATATGGGGATACATGAATGGCAGGCGCTTGATCCGGCTAAAGTCAGAATGTTTGCCTCCCGCAGCCGTCGGGCGGGGTTGCAGTCTGCCAGCCTGGCCCTGCGTCTTTCTTCCCTGCGCACTTTCCTTGATTGGATGGTGATACAGGGAAAACTGGATGCCAATCCTGCCAAAGCCGTTAGTGCACCGCGTAAAAAGCGCCATTTGCCCAAAAACATGGATGTGGACGAAGTCAACCAGTTACTCAATATCAACCTGAATGATCCATTGTCCGTTCGTGACCGGGCGATGATGGAAGTGATGTATGGTGCAGGTTTGCGTTTGTCAGAACTGGTTGGTCTGGATTGTCGGCATCTGGAGCTGGAAAGTGGTGAAGTCTGGGTGCATGGCAAGGGCAGTAAAGAACGTAAAGTCCCCGTGGGGCGTACAGCACGGGAATGGCTCCAGCGCTGGCTTGAAATGCGGGAATGGTTTGAGCCGGAAGATAATGCCGTTTTCATTTCTACTAAAAGCGGAAAACGGATCTCTGCCCGTAACGTACAAAAACGATTTGAACAATGGGGCGTTCGCCAAGGGGTTAACAGCCATATCCATCCCCATAAACTACGCCACTCTTTTGCCACGCATATTCTGGAATCCAGTGGTGATCTCCGTGCAGTGCAGGAGTTACTGGGTCATGCGAACTTATCGACGACCCAGATCTATACCCATCTGGATTTCCAGCATCTGGCCAAAGTCTATGATGTGGCCCACCCCAGAGCCAAACGAGGAAAATCATAATGCGTTTTTATCGGCCTCTCGCGCCGTTTGCTGCGATGACATTCGATCTGGATGATACGCTTTACGATAATCATCCTGTAATCGATAAAACCGAAAAAGAAGTGTTGTGTTTTATCAGGCAGTACGATGTCAAGTTCAATCATTTTGAGAGAGAAGATCTGTATGTGTACCGTCAGGCGGTTCTTGAGTCGGAGCCTGAAATTTACCATGACGTGACATCTTGGCGCCGCCAGTCAGTAGAACTGATGTTCAGCCACCACGGTTTCAATCGTGAGGAAACCCTGCGTGGTGCGGATGAACTTATGTCCTGCTTTACTTATTGGCGTAATCAGATCATCGTGCCGGAATCCACCTATAATACTTTATCTGTACTGGCGAAAAAAATGCCGTTGGTGGCGATCACTAATGGGAATGCCGAACCTGCTGCGTGTGGGCTTGAGCCTTATTTTGAGTTTGTCCTCAAAGCGGGGATGGACGGGCGAGCCAAACCTTACCCAGATATGTATCATCTGGCGGCTGAACGGCTGAACCTGCCAATAAGCCAGATCCTGCATGTTGGCGACAATTTGAAAACTGATGTGGAAGGTGCTCTGTGCAGTGGCATGCAAGCCTGCTGGATTAACCCCGAAAATAAAAATCTGATGCAGGAGCCGGAAGGGCGCCGGGTTCCACATGTTGAGATTTCTGATTTGGCTTCTTTGATCGCACTGATATAATTTCAGATTGTAATCTGTATAAAAAAACAGTGACAAAAGTGACTGTTCTCAATTGATGGTAATTATGGACGTTTCTTATCTGCTCGAAAGCCTGAATGATAAACAACGCGAAGCTGTTGCGGCATCGCGTACCAATATGTTGGTGCTGGCTGGGGCTGGCAGTGGCAAAACGCGCGTGCTGGTTCACCGGATCGCCTGGTTACTGTCAGTTGAAAATGCGTCACCTTTTTCCATCATGGCGGTGACCTTTACCAATAAGGCGGCGGCTGAAATGCGCCATCGGATTGAAAACCTGATTGGCACCAGCCAAGGGGGAATGTGGATCGGAACATTCCATAGTCTGGCTCATCGCCTGCTGCGTTTCCATCACCTTGACGCCAATCTGCCGCAGGATTTCCAGATCCTCGATAGTGACGATCAGCACCGACTGATCAAGCGTATTATCAAGGCGATGAATCTGGATGACAAACAGTGGCCAGCCCGTCAGGGCATGTGGTACATCAACGGTAAAAAAGATGAAGGATTGCGCCCTCAGCATATCGAAAGCTACGGCAATCCGGTAGAAGCGACATGGATGAAAATTTACCAAGCCTATCAGGAAGCGTGTGACCGCGCCGGATTGGTGGATTTTGCCGAATTGCTGCTGCGTGCCCATGAGCTGTGGCTGAACAAACCGCAGATCCTGCAACATTATCGTGAGCGCTTCACGAATCTTATGGTGGATGAATTTCAGGACACCAACAGTATTCAATACGCTTGGATCCGCCTGCTGGCAGGGGATAGCGGCAAGGTGATGATTGTCGGCGATGATGACCAGTCGATTTATGGCTGGCGTGGGGCGCAGGTGGAAAATATCCAGCGTTTTCTCAGGGATTTTCCCGCCGCAGAAACCATCCGTCTGGAACAGAATTATCGCTCCACCAGTAATATCCTCAAAGCGGCTAACGCCCTGATTGCTCATAACAGCGACCGATTGGGTAAGAGTTTGTGGACAGAAGGTGGGGAAGGCGAGCCGATTGCACTTTACTGTGCTTTCAATGAGCTGGATGAGTCGCGTTATGTCGTCAGCCGTATCAAGCATTGGTTGGACAACGGCGGCGCACTGAAAGAGTGTGCGATCCTGTATCGCAGCAATGCCCAGTCCCGCGTGTTGGAAGAGGCGTTATTGCAGGTCTCCATGCCTTACCGCATTTATGGCGGCCAGCGCTTCTTCGAACGTCAGGAAATCAAGGATGCTTTGTCCTACCTACGTTTAGTATCGAACCGTTATGATGATTCCGCCTTCGAGCGCGTGGTCAACACACCGACGCGGGGTATCGGGGATAGAACGCTCGATGTTGTGCGTCAAGTGGCGCGCGACCAGCAGAAAACGCTATGGGAAAGCTGCTTGCTGCTGCTTCAGCAAAAAGTGTTGGCGGGGCGTGCCGCATCCGCATTGCAGCGTTTCATTGAATTGATTGATGCGTTGGAAACAGAAACTCAGGAGATGCCGCTGCACGTACAGACCGACCGCATTATCCGTGACTCCGGCCTGTGGGCGATGTATCAGCAGGAAAAAGGCGAAAAAGCACAGGCGCGTATCGAAAACCTTGAAGAACTGGTTACTGCGACCCGCCAGTTCAGTTATAAGGATGAAGATGAAGACCTGATGCCATTGCAGGCCTTCCTGTCCCATGCGGCACTCGAAGCGGGGGAAGGGCAGGCGGATGTTTATCAGGATGCCGTGCAGTTGATGACCCTGCACTCTGCGAAAGGGCTGGAATTTCCGCAAGTCTTTATCGTCGGCATGGAAGAGGGAATGTTCCCCAGCCAAATGTCTCTTGACGAAGGCGGGCGATTGGAAGAAGAACGTCGTTTGGCCTATGTGGGTGTGACAAGGGCGATGCAAAAACTGACGCTGACCTATGCCGAAACCCGTCGTTTATATGGCAAGGAAGTGTATCATCGCCCGTCTCGTTTTGTTGGAGAACTGCCGACGGAATGTGTTGCTGAAGTTCGCCTGCGGGCAACCGTATCACGTCCGGTCAGCCATAAGCGGCTGGGAACACCTATCAGTGCCGGCGACAGTGGTTACGTACTTGGTCAGCGTGTACGTCATCCCAAATTTGGTGAAGGGACGGTTATCAATATAGAAGGCAGTGGGGAACATTGCCGCCTGCAAATCGCGTTTCAAGATGAAGGTATCAAGTGGCTGGTTGCCGCTTATGCCAGACTTGAAACAGGCCAATAATAATCCGGTCGAATGTTGACAGGCTTTTTCGTCTAAGCGTAACATTCGCGCCTTACGATAAACGTAGGGAGTATAAGGAGACTTATGGTACATGCTGAACGCATTTAAATTAGAGAATCATCGCCTGCTCCGTCTTGAGCTTGAAAACGGTGATCAGTTATCTGACTCCATGTGGGTAGATTTAGTGGGTCTGGGAGATGAAGATCGTCTCCGTGTCCAGAATGAACTGGGGCAAGTACTGGCAACCCGCACTGAATTGGATGATATTGAGGCATCAGCACGTTTTTTTGAAGATGAAGATGGTCTGCACGTCCACTCATTCTTCTACTTTGAAGATGCCGAAGATCATGCTGGTAACTCGACAGTGGCATTTACCATCCGTGACAGTCGTCTCTACACATTGCGAGAGCGTGAACTTCCTGCATTTCGATTATACCGAATGCGCGCCCGCAACCAGACTATGGTTGACGGGAATGCCTATGAGCTACTGTTGGATTTGTTCGAAACTAAGATCGAACAGTTGGCAGATGTGATTGAAAATATCTACAGCGTACTGGAATCCCTGAGTCGAGTTATCATGGAAGGCAAGCAGGGGGATGAATTTGACTCAGCGCTTTCAAACCTTGCGGAGCAGGAAGATATCGGCTGGAAAGTCCGTCTGTGTCTGATGGATAGCCAGCGCGCGCTTAACTTCCTCGTGCGTCGCGCCCGCCTGCCCGCTAATCAGCTTGAACAGGCCCGTGAAATCCTGCGAGATATCGAATCTCTGTTACCGCATAACGAATCTCTGTTCCAGAAAGTCAACTTTCTGATGCAGGCGGCTATGGGTTTCATCAATATCGAACAGAGCCGCATTATCAAAATCTTCTCGGTTGTTTCCGTCGTATTCCTGCCGCCAACGCTGGTGGCTTCCAGTTACGGTATGAACTTCGAATTTATGCCGGAACTGCACTGGACATTCGGTTACCCTGCGGCCATTGGTGTGATGATTGCAGCGGGATTAGCACCTTATCTTTATTTCAAGCGGAAAAACTGGCTGTAATAATCCCCGCCCATTGGTGGGCGGAGGGATAATTCGGTTACTTGCGCAAGCGGTGCTGGGTGTACAGAGCATCCAGCGTAAACAGGATCAATGCAGCCCAGATAAAACCAAACGTGATCAGGCGCTCCGGACCAATCTGTTCACCATAAACCAGCGTTGCCAGCAAGAACATCAGCGTTGGGCCAAGATACTGGAAAAATCCCAGTGTGGATAAACGAAGATGAGCAGCGGCTGCGGTGAAAAACAGCAGCGGAACAGTGGTAATGATACCCGCGGCAATCAACAACATGTTCAGTGATAGCGTGTTATCTAGCATATTGCTGGTTGGGCTGCTGGTAAAACAGAAAAGATAGATCATCGCGACCGGAAATACCCAGACAGTTTCAATCATCATGCCGGTTTGGGAATCAACGCCCAATTTCTTACGGATCAGACCATAGACGGCAAATGTCATCGCCAAGTACAGGCCAATCACGGGGATAGAGCCAAATTGCCATAGCTGAATCAATACGCCAGTGAAGGCCAGCCCTACCGCAACCCACTGCATCCGGCGGAAACGCTCGCCAAGAAACATCATGCCGAACAGTACGTTAACCAATGGATTGATAAAATACCCGAGGCTCGCTTCCAGCAGATGTCCATTATTAACCGCCCAGATATAGACAAGCCAGTTACTGGCAATCGTGAAAGCGGTGATGCCTAACAGCAGCAGTTTTTTCGGTTGACGGGCAACGGCCCACACTTTACGCCAGTGGCGTGTCAGCGTCAGCAGCAGCACCATAAAGAACACAGACCATATAACACGGTGCGACACGATTTCATCGGGCGGTACCTGTTGTATGGTCTTGAAGTAGATGGGAGCCAGCCCCCAAATAAGATAAGCGCCCAAGGCATATAGAACGCCTTTGGCAGTCTGTTGGTCAGTCATAATATCCTTGAATGTAAAAGAAAATCAGAAGAGCTTGTGGATCGTTAGCACACATACAATGTGTCATTGGGATGAATGATTTACAAGGGGTTAATGCCGTGAGGGATGAATAAAATTTTGTCACTCATTTTAATGGAATTTTATGCTTAATTTGTATTTGTTAATAAAATAATTAACTATATTTATACAATATAACTTATTTTTCATCTCAAAGCTTGAGTGTTCAGAAGTGGATTAAAAAATGAACTTTAGTGGTTGATGGGCTAAACGTAACTTATCTAGAAATTAGACTGTTCTAATCTTGTACAATTAATGTAACTGGCTATTTTTTATAATTAAATTATCTAAGTTCAAACAGGAATTTGGGAATTGATTTGAATTTGCTGGACGGCTGTCTGGTGCTGATACCGGACAGCGATGAGACCCGCGCTATCTGGCAATAAGTCGAACGCTAGCAAAGCCACCTTAGTGAGATTAAGCTCCGGATGCGGGAATTGATTGAGGATTATAAGGCAGGATGATAATAAAGCCGGAAGATCACTGAGATCTTTCCGGCCTAATATCAGATGTAAGACATCAATCTTTTATATAAGAACTCAATAAAGTTTTCAGCATATAGTTTACGTTCTTCACCTAATGAGACATAAACAGCCTTCAATTCTTTAACATCAAAATAAAATTCTTCCCCAAAATCTGTATTTGATACAACTAGACGTCCTTTGCTAATGTAATTATTAGCTATTGTATTTTGGTATACTAAATCACCGCCAATAGCTTCTTCAAATGGAATACAATATATGCTGTATATTTCATCACCACATATATCACCACCCCCAAAATTATCTAAAAACCATTTATAATCATCAGGTAAGATCAAAGATAACGCATTTTCTGCTTTTTCTATCCATTCAGGCAAAGGTGCATCATCTATACTACCCATATTTAATAAATCAGAGTGTTGAGCAAATAGATCTAATAATTTTTCTCTGTTCATTTAAAATCTCCAGCTCTGTTCATCCAATACTCTTCTCTCCATTTATCAAATGTAGCGCGATTTATTCCTGAAGGAATGGTATTAGGATTTATATGAATTACTTTATGATTAGTTTGATGGAATGTCTGGCTAAGCTCAGCTATAGGGCCATGTTGGGTTTGTAGCATATGATGTAAGTTTACAGTTTTGTTATCATATCCAACAGGTGCCCTACCAGATGCCATTCGTTCAATATTTGTTCCTCTGATCACTTTACCTTTCTCCCTCCATGTTGTCATCCTATGAGGATCGAATAAATCATCTCGTTGATAGACTTTATTGCCATTAAAGGTAATAGGATCTGAAGACCAATATTTTCTTTTTTGTGAATGACAGCTTGCTAACCCTAACGGATCTACCCAACCCGTGGGATTATGAACATAACTATAGGGATTGGTTCCTCCTATCAGACCTAGGGGATCCGGCGTCAAATAACACCCCGCCACCGGCGAATAATACCTAAACCGATTGTAGACCAGCCCGCTCTCTTCATCCAACCACTGACCTGCGAATTTCAGTCCTGGATCAAATTGTGAATTTTCGCCCAGTACTCCGAGGCGCAGGCCATACAGAGAATGCACAGACTGACGCCAAACCCGATGACCTTCAGCGTCAAACAACGCCAATGATTCGCCAGTCGGAGCACATACCGCATAGTGGGTTTGGATCTCCCCCGCAATCAGTTCATCACGGTTTTCAGGATTCGGCGTAAAAAACTGCACCTGTTGCGCCAGAAGCTGCCAACCATCAAACACCAGATGCCGGATGCTATGCAACCGATGGTGACGGTACTCACGAATTTCCGCCGGAACATCCCCATCCCACAAATATGTAGTGCACATTCCGGCTTGCTTACAAACTTTCTCAATACGTCGCCCAAAGGCATCATAGCGATATTCCCACTGCTGACTACCGGGCGTCAGTACCCCAATCAACTGGTTTTGGCTGTTCCAGCGAAATTTGGTCAGAGCAGGGCGGTGGCCTTCTTCCCATAACTGCATTGCTGTCATTCGGCCAGCATCGTCATACTCAAATAGATGCTGTCCCAAACGTCTCAGTCTATGCCCTTTCTGGTAGAGCCATTCCCCGTCAATATCGCTGAGCCCGTCAAAGCGGCGGGATGGGTAGCCGCAGGCATCATATTGATAATGTTCCCGCAACCGTTCACGATCACTGACTGAGGTCACTTGCCGATTGCCGTTAACCACATAACGTAGCCATTGCCGCTCATCATTCGCTGCCACCAGATTAAGAGCATCATCGTAGCGATATTCGCGATCCAAACCTGCCAACGTAGGTTGCGGGATATCCGCTACTTCATGGGCTTCAAAAATCTGCGTGTTACGCCCGGCACGCTGGGAAGTGAGTAACCCCATTAACGAGTGCTCTTGGCGCAGGATAAAGCCTTTATCGGACTGGCGGTGCCATTCGTACCCATCCTCATCCCGTTCCAGTGTCAGGATATGGTCACCATTGATGGTCAGTAAATTAAGTTCTCCAACCTTATTAATTTGCGTTTTTGCCTGCCAGAGTCGGTTATCTGGTGCAAGGAGCCGCCTTTCTATTGTGGCGTTATCAGGATATTCGCGATGGATTTCCCCGTGTGGCTGGATTTCCCGGATAATGCGGTCTTGTTCATCGTATTCGAACGTCAGCGGTCTTGTGTCAGGTGTGGTGATTTCCAGCAGACGACCGATAATGTCATAGCGGTAGCTGGTGGTTCCTTCCGGCGTATGTATGTCAGTCAGCCGTTGTGCGGCATCGTATTCATAGCAAGTGATATTGCCTAAAGCATCGCGTTTTTCAATGCAGTTGCCGTTGAGGTCATAAGCATAATGCCATTGAGTGCCAGCATAGTCGGTTTCGGTAATGATTCGCCCATCTGCATCCAGTGTATAACGGTAGCTTTCTCTCTGTGGATTGATGACTTCCAGCAATTGCAGGTTATCGAGGTCATAATGGTACTGCCAGCGGTTCCCTTCTCCATCCACACGCGCTATGGGCAAATCAAACGGCCCGTACTCAATCAGCCACGCAACTCCGTGCGCATCAGTCCATTCAGTCAGGTTGCCGTGGCGATCATGGTGGAAGCGTTCAATGCTGTTATTGGGGCGATCACTTAAGGAAATTCGGTGATGGCGATCATAATCCCAGCGCCAAAGTGCTCCGCCGCCAGTGGTCATCCGTTGCAGGCGATCTTGACTGTCATAGCCCAGTTGCAGGCTGCGGTTCTCTTCATCAAACAATTTAGTGAGACGTTGGTGAGGGTCATATTCCCAACTCCGCTTACGCCCGTCACTGTCTTCTACGGCGATCACCAGCCCAAATTCATTACGGGTCAGGGTGGTTTTGTGACCATCTGGTGCAATAAAGCATTCAGGATTACCTTTATCATCGTACTGTTGCCACCAAACTCGTCCGAGCGGGTCAGTCATGCTGATAAGGCGATCGGCATCATCATAGTGATAATTCCAAGTTGCGCCGATAGCATTGGTAAAGGCTGCCACCAATCCGGTATCTGCGAGATAGTCGAGGGTAACAATTTCACCTTCCGGTAAAATCTGTCGGCGCAGGTTGCCCCATGCATCGTATTCGTAGTGAGTGACACTGCCGCACGGAGTTTCCACTTGTGTCACTTGTTGCTGGTCATTGTAATGCCAGGTCGTCGTGTGGCCTTGTGGCGTGGTTGAACGGGTGATGCCTGGTTCATAGGTCAGATGGATAGGATAAAAACCACCAGAACCCACGCTATAAGTGCAGCGCCCTTGTTTATCGTAGGTGTAATCTGCCGCAGTCTGATCGCCGTCTGACCAGCGACTCATTAATCCTTGTTCGTTGTATTCATAAAACAGGTGAAATACTTGTGTACTGTCTGCATCGGCCAGCCAGCCGTTATCGTGATAGCGGTAGCGAGTCATCACCTCATTAAGGCCGTTGTCGGTGCGACGAATTTCTTCCAGCAAGCCATTCCCACGGTACAGCAACACTAATTCGGGGCCGTCGCTATGGGTTATTTTTCTCAGTTGGTGTTGTTCACTGTAATGAAAACGAATTGTGTTATCGTTGTGGTCGCGGTGTTCGGTCAGTTGCCAGCGCTGGGGGCTATCCTTCTCTGTGGAAGTGGATAAGGTAAAATATTTGCGAATTAAGCTGTTGCGATCACTCAGGATAAAACCCTGTTTATGTCGGCTCAGTTTGAAATCAGGGTGTTCGGGGTTGAAGCTGTGGTCATAACTGTCTGGCAGGGCAAAGTGGAGTGACGCACCTTCTGTTGTGAGAATTTCTACCCGATCCCCTGTGACAAGAGCACATTCGGAGAAGTTATCCAGCCAGTTTTCCCCTAGCAGCCCGCGATGTCCGGGTGACCAACTGCGTATAAATTGCAGCGGCACCGTCTGCCCTAGCTCTATATCGGTGGGTTGATCAAATAGAGAGCCGGTAGTGACGTCTATTGGGTCGCCCGTGAAGAATTTTTTGGTACTTTTCCAATAACGCTTCGCACCTTTAGTCTCTTTGAAGGCGATTTTGGCGCATTTTATGGTTTTACCCGTTATGACATTTCCGGCTTTTTGGGCGCCCTTTCTGGCTCCGTTGAGAATGGCTTTCCGACCGCTTTTGGTAAATAGTTTTCCGAGGCCTTTTGCCATCCCTCGTGACGGAGGAATGATAAATTCCACCGCAATTAACACCGCCCGCTCTAAAAGTGAAAATTCCTCTTGTATATCAAGATACGTCCCCTGACCTGAGCCAATAAATACTTTGCTTGCCCCGCCTTTGATGGTTGCGCCACACTCGAGCTTGTCTTTGATCCGCGCGGCGGGTTTGTCGTTGATAAACACGCTTTCACTGCCTTGAGCGATACGTGATGCCGGATGTTTTTTACAATCCGCTTTATCCAACTCTACTCGTGCCGCTGGCTTGCCCTCAATTAATACATTGGGTGAACCGCTGGCTATGACTCCGTCTGGTGGGCTACAGCTGTTGACCGCCTCTGTTACTGCCGAGCTGGCCTTGCTGATAAGATCACCAAGCGCAATTGTCAACAGGGAGCCGGCCGCCATCACAGCTACCCCTGCCAGCCCACCTGTTCCTCCTATCAGTAATGCTACTGCACCAAATATCGCAGCGCCGATCAAAGCACCTACAATCGCACCCGCCAGTGCACCTAAAAAACTGCTGTGTTGGATAGGATCTCCCTGACGTGCCGCCGCAGGGCCTTTCTCTCGCTCTATAGGTAGAAGATGCTTGCTGGCATGGGTGGCACCTACCCGTGCAGTGCGAGTGATAATTTCATCCATCAGTCCCATAGCTGGCCTCCAGTCAGGTCGCTTGGAAACTGCTGACCACCGCCAGCAGAGCGTTGCGTTGCCCTTCTTCAAACGGCTGTGGAGAAGTCAGGTTAAAAGCCAGTAGCAAATTCCCGCGTATTTGTAATACTGCGGTCTGGTGCATTTCGCCCTCTGGGCTTTGCCATTGGTAATCCAACCGCCAAGCTGGTGTACCGCTGAGGGCTATTTCCAGCCTCTGGTGTTCCTTATAGCCGGGCAGGTGGGTCTCAAACTGAGTCAATGTTTGAGCGTAGTAGGCGGTGTGGTCAGAACCCATAGGCACTGGTGTCCGGTTAATCACCAAATTGACGCCACTGTCATCTGGCAGGACAAACACGTGCATCGATTCATCACGCCAGTTAGCGGGAATAGCCAGGGTTCCTTCGTTCATCTGGTAGGCTTGTTTATTCATGGGTGTCTTCTTTTATCACTCGGTTTGTATCGTGTGTTGCCTGTATATTTATGGGTTGTGAAGGTCTGTTTTGTTTCATCATGGCTTAGTTCACCTTGACCATCTCTTGTCCATTGATGACCACATTTTTGCCTGCAATTTGGATGTTGCCTTCTTTATCCAGTGTGATGCTGGCACCTGCTGTGCTAATTTTGATACCACCGTTGACGGACGTGATAGAAATGTTGTTTTTAGCACTGAGTTGGCTATCTTTCTCCACCGTAACCTGTCGGTTGCCGTGGATGGTGCTGATTTCCTCGCCGGTAACTTCCTTAGTGCGATCTTTACGCACGGATATCACCTGATTGTTGCCGATGCTTTCGGTGTGGTCGTGCTTTACCCGTGTGGTACGGTCATTCAGTACGGTGGTATTCATATCTTTTTGGGCGTGGAGGGAAAGCTGCTCACTTCCTTTCGCATCCTCAAACAGCATTTCGTTATAGCCCTCTCCCTTATGAGTCTTGGAACGGAAGGCCATCTGAGTCTTGCTGCCGGGCAGCCTCCCCGGTGGGATATTGCTGGCGTGGTAGGTTCTGCCAATGACGATAGGCTGGTCTGGATCACCATGTAAGAAATCAACCACAACCTCTTGGCCGACACGGGGAATGGCGAGCATTCCCCAGCCTTGTCCCGCCCACGGATGTGCGACGCGTATCCAACAAGAGCTTTGATCATCACTGCGGCCATAGCGATCCCATGGAAACTGGAGGCGGACACGACCGTACTGGTCACAGAAAATTTCTTCCCCAGCCGGGCCGACGACCTTCGCGATTTGTGGCCCGTCCACTACCGGTTTAGGCAGTGGAGAAGGTCGCCAAGTCTGGGTCTGGCGGATAAAACTAAATTGACTGTGCAGTGTGGTGCCGCTACTCCCTGTTTCCTGCTTTAAAGCTTGTGGCTGATAGCCGGTATGGCTGGCGGAAATAACCTGCCACGGTTGATTCCATTCTGCACGTGGGTGATTGGTCAAGGTAAACAGACGTCCCGGTTGTATGGCGATGGCATAGCCGTTACCTTGACCTGTCAGTGCATCATTGCGTAGTGCTTCGAGGCGGTAACGGGTAAAAGCGGCACCATGCTGTTCATCTTTGAAGCGTCCGGGATAGTCGTAATGCTCGTAATAGAGCTTCTGGATATTGTCTTCTTTCATTTGCTGGCTGAATTCTGCCGCCCAAGCCGGATTCTTGAAGGTGTAATCCTTAAGTTGTACCTGCGCTGGCTTAACTTGCGCACGGTTTGTCAGGCTGCTGACGGAAATCTCTCCTGTAGGGCTGTTTTCACTGGGCTGGTAAGGAAGTTCGATACCTGGCGGCACTGAACCTGCATCATCAGCAAACACCAGAGTGTTACGCCCATTGCTACACTCAAAAAAGTAGAAAATACCTTCCTCTGCGGTCAAACGCTGGAGGAAAGTAAAGTCGCTTTCCTGATATTGCACACAGAACTCACGTGCTGGATGTGGTTGACGCAGGCTAAATACCACATCACGAATGCCATGTTCTTTTAAAATGGTGGTGATAATGGTGACGATATCCAGCTGTTGGAAGATGCGTGAGTTTTGGCGTAGTGTTGCGCGCCACAGATCAGGGCGAATGCTCATCTGGTAGGTGGTCTGATGCAATCCGGTGTTACCCTGTTCAAAGCTGGACACCATGCCACTGATGCTGCGTTGCTCGATTCCCTCCTGCAAAATGGTTAGCGTAGCGGTGTGGTCGAGTACGGCGGAAAAATTAATAGCGGGATTAGCGCTTGCCAGCCCAATGTCTAGCTGGAAGGGCTGTGAAAAACCTTCCGTTAGTGCGAAATCAGCGACAACAAAAGTTTGTGGCGGCAGGCTACCCGCTGTCAGGGTGAACAGAAGACCGCTGGAGGGCTTGCTGCCGGTTTGCTGGCTGATACGGTTCTTTTTTGGGGCGATGATGTTCTTTTTCAGTGACATGATTTTTCTTCCTTACTTAACGCTGTGCTCGGTACGATATTTCGATAATTGCTGTCCTGATCTACTTTCAGGCCGTGGGGGGCAGGAAATGTTTAATGCGAGAACATCAAAAGCGATAAGAGGTCTTTATCGTTCGAATAATGAACAGAAGGATATCGCAACTCCCTTGATCGTATGAAAAGTGATCAGAAAGGTGTGATTGGAATCACTTAATAATTAATATAAATCAACTAATTAAAAACAAAAGGTGGGTTTGAAAATAGGGGGCATTCAATGATTGGCGTACTTATCCTGTAAAAAAAGGAATGTGTTTTATGGCACATTCCCCTATTACGGCACTTGGAAATCAATAAAGTATCACCCAACCAAATACGTTGCCATTGCGCTGGCGATATGCACCTGCCGCTCATTGTGCAGCTCAATTCTGGCAACGGACACTTTGTTGCCACTACGGACGATATTGCTGCTGGCGATGAACACTTCACCGCGTCCCGGACGCAGGTAATCAATACGCAAATCAATAGTACCGATGGTCGGAAGGCGTTTTTCCATCTCTGCAATCGTGATGGTTTCCATTGCAGTCAGAGCGTTACCTGCGCAAATCAGGCCACCGGCTACATCCAATATTGAGGCAATCACACCACCGTGCAGGATTTTCTGGGCCATATTGCCGACCAGCTTATCTTGATTGCGAAATTGAATTTCTGCATAGTCGTGATCAAAGCGGAGTAATTCGAACCCCAGCAATTGGTTGAATGGCATGTGATAAACAAATAAATCACCAATAATCTTACGGGCTTCTTCCTGTGTTAATGGTTGAGTTGATCGCTGTATTGTTTCCATGTCGGATTTCCTGATGTTAAAAAGTCAATAAGCTGATATTGAACAGAACTTTATGGTTAATAAGTTGTTAAGTTTATGCTTTTATAACTCATCTTACCAGTTTGCGAAGCACCTCGAAAAACAATTTATTGAAGGAAAACTTACTACAGAAAATCACTATTCAGTGTGTAGAATAAACAGGTGACTTTTTTGTTCTGGAACAGTTTTGGCATCGGCGCCATGCTGAATGATATGCTGTCATTGTTTCAACAGTGAGATAGCATAATATGTACAGGCGCCTGAATCGCGTCTGTATTTTTTTACTGCCTGTTTTTTAAATGATTGAGGGAAGGCGTGTCTACCGTAGAAGCCATCAGCACGGCATCGCTGGCTGAACAAGTATTACGAAAAACATTCGGGTATCAGCAATTTCGTCCCGGACAGCAGCAGGTTATTGATGCTGTTCTCGATGGGCGTGATTGTCTGGTAGTCATGCCAACCGGTGGCGGTAAGTCACTGTGTTACCAGATTCCTGCCTTGATCAACCATGGGCTGACGTTAGTGGTTTCGCCATTGATCTCGCTGATGAAAGATCAGGTTGATCAACTGAGGGCAAACGGCGTAGAAGCGGAATGTTTGAACTCAACCCAAAACCGTGAGCAGCAGATTGATATCATTCAACGCTGCCGTCAAGGAAGCATCAAGCTTCTCTATATCGCACCTGAGCGGCTGGTGACGGATAATTTTCTCGATCAACTGCATGATTGGCACCCTGTGCTGTTGGCTGTTGATGAAGCACACTGTATTTCTCAATGGGGGCATGACTTCCGGCCAGAATATCGCGCGCTGGGGCAACTTCGCCGACGCTTTCCTGAACTTCCATTTATTGCACTGACGGCAACGGCGGACAACACGACCCGTCAGGACATTACTCGCCTGCTGGAACTGCACGATCCGCTTATCCACCTTAGCAGTTTTGATCGCCCCAACATCCGTTACACATTGGTTGAGAAATATAAACCTCTCGATCAACTATGGTCATTTGTGCGTGGTCAGCAGGGAAAAAGTGGGATCATTTACTGCAACAGTCGAACCAAAGTGGAAGAAACTGCCGAACGCCTGCAAAAGCGGGGGCTGAGTGTCGCACCTTACCATGCTGGGCTGGATAACAATCAACGGGCGTGGGTGCAGGACGCTTTCCAGCGTGACGATTTGCAGGTCGTTGTGGCAACCGTCGCTTTTGGTATGGGGATCAACAAACCTAACGTGCGTTTTGTGGTGCATTTCGATATTCCGCGCAATATCGAATCCTATTATCAGGAAACTGGCAGGGCGGGGAGAGACGGCCTACCGGCTGAAGCGATACTGTTTTACGATCCGGCGGATATGGCATGGCTGCGTCGTTGTCTGGAAGAAAAACCGACAGGTGAGCAACAGGACATTGAACGGCACAAATTGAATGCCATGGGCGCATTTGCGGAAGCCCAGACTTGCCGTCGGCTGGTACTACTCAACTATTTTGGTGAAAGCCAGCAGACATCATGCGGCAACTGCGATATTTGCCTTGATCCACCAAAACGTTACGATGGTCTGATGGATGCGCAAAAAGCGCTTTCCTGTATCTACCGCGTTGGACAACGTTTTGGTATTGGCTATATTGTAGAAGTATTGCGTGGCGCAAATAACCAGCGCATTCGTGATTTTGGCCATGACAGGTTGCCCATTTATGGTATTGGTAAAGAACAGAGTCAGGAACATTGGATGAGCATCCTGCGTCAGCTCATTCATCTGGGATTGATTAGCCAAAATATTGCCAATTATTCTGCGTTGCAACTCACAGAGGCAGCGCGGCCTGTTTTACGGGGAGAAATGTCTTTACAACTTGCTGTGCCACGCATTCAAAGCCTGAAAAGCCGGAATCAGCAAAACAAATCATACAGTGGCAATTATGATCGCAAATTATTTGCCAAATTGCGCAAATTGCGTAAATCCATTGCGGATGAAAATAACATTCCGCCTTTTGTGGTTTTCAATGACGTTACGCTGATTGAAATGGCAGAACAATGTCCGATAACACCTGGTGAACTTCTGCTGATTAATGGTGTTGGGCAGCGTAAGCTGGAGCGTTTTGGCGATGTTTTCATGGCGCTCATCCGTGATCATTTCGAAGGGTTCGAATAACCAAAGGATATTAACCGAGGATGATGAATGGCGCCTGAGATATTGAAAGCAAGCTGGTTAAACCGCGAACCTCAGTTCTCTGCGTTTACGAATGGACTATTGTTGGATTTCTGGAAAACCAGAGACGAACGGGAATTTATGGGCGTTGATGATATCCCCATTCGTTATGTCTCCTTCCGTTCTCCCCATCACGATAAAACGCTGTTGATCCTGCCGGGCCGCAGTGAAAGTTATGTGAAATATCCTGAAATAGCCTACGATTTTTACCACTTGGGCTACGACATTTTTATTATTGATCACCGTGGGCAGGGGCGTTCAGGGCGAATGCTTGATGATCCCCAAAAAGGCCACGTTGAAAAATTTGATCACTATGTGGATGATTTGGCCAAATTTGTTGAATTGGAAATTACCCCGCGTCAGTCCCACGGTTGTTATGCGTTGGCTCACTCAATGGGAGCCGCGATCCTCAGCCGTTTTCTATTACGGCAAGAACTCGTATGCCAAGAACCTGCTTTTCGTGCGGTAGCTCTGTGTGCGCCGATGTTTGGCATCAACTTACCGATGCCGCGCTGGTTGGCAAATTTTCTGGTCAATCAGGCTGAACCTTATCCTAAAAGGCGTAACAGTTACGCGGTATCAACGGGGCAGTGGCGTCCGTTGCCCTATCTTATCAACCTGTTAACTCACAGTTATGCCCGTTATCAGCGCTATTTACGCTATTATGCCGATTATCCTGAATTGCGCCTCGGAGGGCCGACTTACCATTGGATGCGTGAAAGTATGCAAATGGGAGACGAACTGATTGAAAATGCAGGGGTAATTCAGACTCCGCTCATTGTTTTAAAAGCAAGTGAAGATAAGGTCGTTAATAATCGGGAGTTACTGGCATTTTGTGAATCTCGACAAAAAGCCAGAACAGGAAAAGCAGAAAAAAAACCTCTGGTCATCCAAGGGGCACATCACGAAATCCTGTTCGAAAAAGATGCATTACGGGCGCAGGCTCTCAATGCAATTTGTGATTTTTTTGACCAGCACTGATTTAGCTTAGGAACTATAACCATGTATCATGTTGTTGCTTCAGACTTGGATGGCACATTATTGTCTCCTGACCACAAATTAACGCCGTATACCAAAGAAACGCTGAATTTACTGACGAATAAAGGGATTCACTTTATTTTTGCGACAGGCCGTCATCATATTGATGTAGGGCAGATCCGCGATGGTTTGGGCATTGATGCTTATATGATTACCTCTAACGGGGCGAGGGTGCATAATACTCAGGGAAAATTGGTATTCAGCCATAACCTGGCGCCTGAGATTGCTCTTGATTTGTGCTTAATGGAGTTCGATAACCCTAATACCCTCACCAATTATTACCGTAATGATGATTGGTTCATTAACCGTGAAAGCCCTGAACAGAATGAGTTTTTTCAGGAATCTGTTTTTCAGTATCAGATTTTTCCGCGTGATAACTTCCCCACGGATGGCGTGTGCAAGGTCTATTACGTCAGTGAAGATCATGACTATTTGGAACAGTTGGAAGAAACGATTAAAGCGCGTTGGGGAGATAGCGTTAATGTCAGCTTTTCACTGAGAAATTGTCTGGAAGTGATGGCGGGTGGTGTATCTAAAGGCCATGCGCTGGAACAAGTCTGTCAGGCCATCGGATATCAATTGAGTGACTGCATTGTCTTTGGTGATGGCATGAATGATCAGGAAATGTTGTCTGTGGCGGGTAAAGGCTGCATTATGCAGGGCGCACACCAACGCCTGAAAGACATCTTGCCGGAAATGGAAGTGATTGGCGCTAATGCTGATGATGCCGTTTCATATTATTTGCGGAATATGTATCAAGTCTGATGGTAATGGTTTGGAATGTTGATTGAGAGCAGCACCTGATGAGGTGCTGTTTTTTTTCTGACCATTTTGGGGAATGATATTTTTATTACATACAATGATTAATTACATTATTTATTTTATTATTATATAAGTATTTTGTTTTATTTTTTATAAATGACAAGTATTTGTTCAGATATTATTTTTAAATGTTATTATTATTTTAAATATAATGATTTGAATTTTTTCTTATTTCTTGATGCGCTTAAATCCAAATATATATGTATCTTAATGATTTTTATCACAAATAAGACTATTATTTTGAGTATTTATAGTTTCATATCTTAATAAATATTTGGTGTGAATGACATTAAATATCGATATTAAATAATTTTTATTATGACATATTTAAATTTTATTAATTACAAAAGCTAATTTCTCACTAATATTGATGAAGCAAATTAAATTATCTAGCTTTCTTTTTTGAGTATTCTACGCGAGTAGATAATTTTGATATAAAAAACGTTAATTAATAACGATAAAGTTTTTCGACTTATCATGTTGGAATCATTCATTTACTGTTCCAACACTCAGGGAATATATTGGTATGCCGTCTGAAAATGCAATTATTGCGGGAACGTATGTGCAGCATGCATCAGAGGTATGCCTGACAACAAAAGAAGGGCGAAAAGATTTTAGGCGTGCCATTTTTTCCTGCTGGCTAGGTACAACAATGGAATATGCCGATTTCGCACTTTATGGTTTAGCGGCTGGCATTATTTTTGGTGATGTCTTCCGACACCAACAGCCGCTTTACTTGCCAGTTTTGCGGCTTATTCAGTGGGATTTGTTGCCCGTCCTATTGGCGCTCTTGTGTTTGGATGGTTGGGGGATCGCAAAGGACGCAAAATCGTCATGATGACGACGGTTATGTTGATGGGAATTTCAACAACTCTGATTGGGCTAATTCCAAGTTATGCTCAAATTGGTGTTTTGGCTCCTGCCTGTTTAGTTATTTTACGGTTTATGCAGGGTTTGGGGGCAGGTGCGGCGCTATCTGGTGGTGCTGTCATTTTGGGGGAGTTTGCCCCTCCGGCAAAACGTGGTTTGATTTCTTCCATCATTGCCCTCGGCTCCAATAGCGGAACATTGCTGGCATCGCTGGTTTGGCTGCTGGTATTGACAATGGATAAAGAGCGTTTACTCGACTGGGGATGGCGCATACCATTTCTGTTCAGTTTCTTGATTGCGATAGTTGCGCTATTTATCCGCCGTCACATGAATGAAACTCCTGTATTTGAACGCCATCAAGCGGAATTGAAAGCACAGCGCTTACAGACCCTGTCTGAAGGAAAAGCGTATCAAGCTGACCGTGAACGTTGTCGTTTCTGGAAGCGGACAAAAGCATTCTGGATCATGGTGGGTTTGCGGGTTGGCGAAAATGGTCCTTCCTATCTGGCTCAGGGTTTTATCATCGGTTATGTGGCAAAAGTGCTGATGGTGGATAAATCAGTCCCCACGATAGCCGTCTTCATTGCTTCGGTTCTAGGTTTCCTGATCATTCCGCTGGCGGGGTACTTATCTGATCGCTTTGGCCGTCGCATTACCTATCGCTGGTTCTGCCTGCTATTAATGCTGTATGCCTTCCCTGCTTTTATGCTGCTGGATAGCCGAGAACCTATCATTATCATTCCAACTATTGTTGTGGGAATGGGATTGGCCTCTCTGGGAATATTTGGTGTTCAGGCTGCATGGGGTGTCGAACTCTTTGGTGTGGCTAACCGCTATACCAAAATGGCATTTGCAAAAGAACTGGGTGCCATTTTATCGGGAGGTATTGCGCCACTGATGGCATCAGCGCTGTTATCCTTTGCGGGTCATTGGTGGCCTATTGCATGTTATTTTATATTGATGGCGGGGATTGGGTTTCTCACCACTTTCTTTGCACCGGAAACGCGTGGCAGGGATCTAAATTTGCTTGAAGATGCTATTTAATCCACCCATGTTTTTGATATGGATTAACATGAATTGAAGTGTGCAAACGCTTTTTTATATGCCAAGACATGATATTTTATTTCTTTTGATTACCCCTATCTCTATTTTCTCTGCGGACTAAAATAAGAATCATGAATTCACATCTGAAACGAGTGACTCGCAGTGATGTCGCCAAAGAGGCCGGAACCTCAGTAGCGGTTGTCAGTTATGTGATTAATGGTGGGCCACGGCCTGTTGCTGAAGCGACGCGTCAGCGTGTATTGGCGGCCATTAAAAAAATAGGATATCGACCAAACAATATTGCCAAGGCATTGGTTTCTGGTTCGACACAGTCATACGGGCTTATTCTGCCAGACATCTCCAACCCTTTTCTGTCTTCAGTTGCTTATGCGTTGCAACAGGAGGCGTTCAAACATGGACAAGTATTGCTGCCGGGCGATTCAGGGGACAATCGGACGCGTGAAAAAGAATTGATCAATAACTTATTGAATCGTCAAATTGATGGTCTGTTATATACCAGTGTTGATCGTCATCCTTATATTGACTTGATTCAGGCCAGTGGAACTCCATGCGTCATGTTGGACTGGGTTAATGCAGATCTGAATGTCAGTGCAATTCGTGTCAATGAACGGCTTGCCGCTTTCAAGGTTACGCAACATCTGATTCAGCATGGTTACCGTGATATCGCCATTATTTGTGGGCCTCGGATTATGCTCAATACACAGGATCGGCTTTCCGGCTGGTGTGATGCCTTGGAACAGGCAAATTTAACCGTGCGCGAAGAGTGGATTTTTTCTACCGAGTATACCCGTCAGGGGGGTTATGAAGCGACACTGCGCATGTTAAAGGGAAAGCGTCCTCGCGCGCTGTTTGCTTCCAATGAATTACAGGCATTCGGCTGCCTGCGTGCATTGGCTGAACATGGGCTTACTGTTCCTGATGACATCGCTTTGGTTTGTTTCAATGCTACACAGCAATCACTGTTTAATGTTCCTTCTTTGACAGCAGTACGTCAGCCAATAGATAAAATGGCACAGACTGCTATCGAAATCTTGAGGACATGGAATGGAAAAGCGCAGGAGCGCGAATTTGAGTTTGAATTGCAGATAGGAGAATCCTGTGGTTGCGGGCTTGAACAATCATAAAATTGACTAATAAAGTGAGTGGCATAAGTACTGATGGGAACGTGGAGAGCATTACTCATGAAAGGGAAGTTGTATGACATTGACTGTCATAATACGGATGAAAGGAATTACTCCCATGGACATACAGAAAAATCAGTTTTTTTTAAAATGAAAGTGGGAGTTTTAGCTGTAAATATTGAGGATTATCTTTGCTTGTAATGATTTTGTTTTTTACAAAAATAACCAAATTAATAATAAGTATGTTAAATGAATTGTTGCCAAATGGATATTAATAATGAATTATTCTGGCTTATTCCTCTGATAACTTAATGTATAACTTTGATATGTGTCAGAGGTATCTATGTATATGGTGTTCCTGATTTGGTATTTGGGAGAGTTTCTGAATTTATTTCCTTATGATACTGTCATAAACAACCAAATACTCTTATTTTGATTAGTAGATTATAGACTTTTAAATATAATTTGGTATAAAATCCGTCATCCTTTATAGTTTGTCTGCTTTTTTTATATAATTCAAATAAGTGATATTATGAACTGGTATCTTAATGTTTTAAAGAATTACGCTAATTTCTCAGGGCGTGCACGTCGTAAAGAGTATTGGATGTTTACTCTGTTTAACTACATTGCCATTATAGTTCTTTGTGTTTTAGGGTCTGCAATCAGTGAAACTTTAGGTGCTGGGTTATTGGGGATTTATGCAATAGTGATTTTTATTCCTTCACTTGCAGTGATGATCCGGCGTCTCCATGATACCAATCGCTCCGGTTGGTGGTTTTTACTGACTTTTGTTCCGATTTTAAACATCGTGTTATTGGTATTCTTCTGCTTGGAAGGATCCAAAGGAGATAACGATTTTGGAGCAGATCCTAAAGGAATGCTTTAATATATAAAAGTGCATCACTAATTGAGAAGTTGGTTTTGCATACTCATAAAACCGCCGATCAAAAATTATGATCGGCGGTTTTTATCTTTATAAATAATCACTATCCTACGAATTCGACATATTATTTCTCTGAATATGAGTGACTGTTTATCTGCTTTTTATCTAAGCCAAATAACTTGTCATGGCTAAAAACACTCATCTTGTCCCTTATCCGAATTGATGGATTGTTATATCGTTTACCACATTCACAAAGATATGAGATAAGGAGTTTTATTCATGAGTAGTTTGCGCCTTGCCTATTATGATTTATCACCAGAGCTGTTACAGGGTTTCCGTACAATAAAGCAAGAGCTGGAAGAAAGTCCATTGGGGCTAGCACTGATTGAATTGGTCTATTTGCGTATTTCCCAAATCAATGGCTGTGCTTTCTGTTTGAACAAACACAGTCAATCCTTGCGGGAAAATCATGAAACTGAACGCCGTTTGTCTGAACTGGCAGGGTGGCGTGTCAGCGGTCAGTTTACCCTGCGTGAAAAGGTGGCTCTGGAATGGGCTGAATCCCTCACCCATGTTGTTACAACACATGCGGATGACTATGCCTATTTACCACTGAAAGACCATTTTACGGATAAAGAAATCGCTGATTTGACCTTCGCGATTGCATTAATGAATGGAATGAATCGCCTTGCAATCGGTATGCGTCAGTGATCGTTTAATTACTGGTTCTTGATGTAGTAGGCAGACATTTTTGCAGTAATTGAGCATGTTTCAAAGCATTTTCAGGGGTGGTTTCATTGGCAAAACTAAACAGTAATCCCTTGCCACAATCTGAGCTCAATCTTCGTGCGGACAAGGCGGTAATGCCAAGCCCATGCTCTCTGGCGAGTTGAGCCAGTGCTACATCATCTTCATAATGCGCAAGTCTTGCCAGCAAATGCAGGCCACCTGCGGGAATATCGAACCTCAGGCGGCTATCAAAAACTTGATTCAAACTCTCAATGACTATCTGGCGTCGCTGTGCATAGGCAGTGCGCATTTTACGTAAATGACGGGCGAAATGACCTCCCTGCATGAAATCCGTGACGACGGCCTGTTGTAATAAAGGACAGCCATCTTGCCGAGTGTGGCATACAGCATTAAATCTCGTTAACAGGTGGGGAGGAACGACGAGATAGGCAAGCCGGAGTGTTGGCGTCAGAACTTTACTGAATGTGCCGATATACAAAACATTGTTAGATCCCAAACTGGCCAGTGCAGGGTAAGGGCGTCCATCATATTGATATTCACTGTCATAATCATCTTCGATGACAAAGGCATTATTCTGTTCTGCCCACGCTAAAAGCATCTGCCTTCGTGCCATTGACAGTGTAACGCCTAATGGGCTTTGATGTGCTGGTGTAACCAGAGCAAATCGTGCATTTGGGGCGAGTTCTTGAGCCACCGAAATATTCATGCCCTCTTGATCGACTGGCACGGGAATAATTTCAGCGCCTATTTGAGATAGAAAATGTTGATTGGGAGGAAAACAGGGATCTTCGAGCCAAACTTGATCCCGTGGTTGTATCAGGGTGTGAGCAATTAGGTTGAGAGCGCCGCGATAGCCAGCGGTGATAAAAATCTGCTGTGGGGAGCAGCTCACCCCACGTGATAATTGAAGATAAGCCGCAATGGCTTCTCGTAACGGCAAATAGCCCGCAGGTTGCGGGTAAGACATATACCGGCTTTGCAAACGCAGTTGTTTGACGGTGAGGGTGTTCCATAATTTGCGGGGAAAGAGATCCAACGCTGGTAGCCCTAGTTGATAAGGTGAGGGATGAATGGATGAAGCAGAATCGAATAAAGATATACTAGTCACATCGATAGACGATGATATAAGTGTTTCAGGAGGCTGTAATACCCTGTCTGCAAGCCTTGGGGACACAATCGTACCGGCTTGCCCTCTGGCCTCTAGATAGCCTTCGTTCAGTAATAGCGCATAGGCAGATTCCACTGTACTGCGTGAAACTTGCAGTTCACTGGATAACGTACGAATAGACGGAACACGTTGTTCAGGTCGCAATATGCCCTGATTAATCGCTTGAATAAAACGCTGGTATATTTGGCGGTATAAGGGCAAAGACACATGGTGTTGTAATAGTTTGTCAATTTGAAAAAGAGTTGTCTTCATTTCGCTCTCCCACGCATAACCAGATAAACCCATAAACCACCCAATACCATTGCTGCCATGAGTAGCGGTGTTTGTTTAGCAAGGCTGGATCCCAGCAGAGTACCAAAACAGACGTACCCAACAGGCACGGCAAGAAAGCGCGTAGAAGAAAACAGCGTCATTATCCGGCTAAACAGATTCTCTGGCACTTGGCGCTGGATCAAAGTGATTTCAACAGGTGCGGTAAAACCAATGCAACAGCCGATGGCGAGCAGTTGGGCAAACAGGATATATTGCCCACTGAGCAGGCTTAGGGACGTCAAACACAGTACCAGCAGGCTGTAGCCAGAAAGGATGATGTGGTTGCTGGAAAAATGCTTGCCATAAATACCATACAACAAGGAAGAAAGCGTTGTGCCTAAGCCAAAGCAGGTCATGGAAACACCAAGGCTGACGACGGAATTAAACTCGACTTTATTCACATAAGGTAAATAAACGATCAGGAATGGAGCGATGACAAAATTCACCACCGAACTCAGGATAAGAATAGAAAACAGTTCCTTTTCTGACTTAACGTATTTGAGTGCTTCAAGGAAATAGTGGTGTGGCAGGGAAGGAACCTCAGTAACTTCATTAATATTGGTGACAAAATGTTTCTTCAGAATAATCAGCCCCAGCGCAACCACTAAAAAACTGACCGTATCGAAGTATAGGGCGTTGATTGTACCGAACAGGGCAATAATCAATGAACCCAATACAGGCCCAGTAAGGTCACAAATATTTTCAATGGTACTGTTGATTCCATTGATCAACTCATGTTCACTTTTATTCTGTTTAATCTCTTTCGCCAGTATTACGTCTTTTGCTAAACGTCCCGGAGAATCCAAAATTGTCGAGAATATAAGCAGAATGGCCAACAGGTAAAAGTGCATGATATCCATTGTATAAAATACGGGGATCAGCAAGACGCTCAGGAAGTTCACCAAATCAGATAAGACTGAAATACGGAAGGCTCCGTATTTATCTACCAGTTGTGCGCTAAAGAAAATGGATAATATCAACGGCGCTATTTTGGCAGACATCACGGCTGCGACCAGCAGTGGGCTGCCTGATATTTCTAGAATTAGCCAAGGGATGGCAATGTCTGTAATGGCGTTTCCCAAGATCGAAACGCCATTTAAAGCCAATAATCCACTTATCTGAAAAGGTATACGCCTCATCATCTCGAATTGAGCTTATAGTTCTCCCGGTTTACGCGGTGGATTGCGGCCCGAAATATTGGTTGTGGCACTGCGGATTTCTTGTCCAAAGATATCAACACGTGCCTGAAATGGCGGGAATGGTAGGGTAATGCCGTGTTTGTGGAACTCCTGCAAAATATATTGATGCACTTCATGGCGGGCGGGCATACGATGCCCCATCTCCGCTGCGTAAGCGCGCAGTTCGTAAATTTGAATACCGTTTTGTAAATCAACCAGATACACTTCTGGCATCGGGTTATCAAGAATTAATGGTGACCGTCTGGATGCGGTCATTAATATGTCAGTCGCTTCTGCGGAATCAGTTTCAGCCGGCACTGGAATCGTCAAGACGATACGGGTGATCGTGTCAGACAGTGACCAGTTGATGAATTGCTCGGTAATAAATGCCTTGTTGGGAACAATAATTTCTTTTCTGTCCCAGTCTGACAGCGTTGTTGCCCGCGTATTGATCTTCGTGATGCTGCCAGTCAAATTACGGATAGTCACGGTATCGCCAATCCGGATGGGTTTTTCGAACAAAATAATCAGGCCAGAGATAATATTGGTAAAAATTTCCTGTAACCCAAAACCCAGACCCACACCCATTGCAGCAATCAGCCATTGAAGCTTCGACCATTCAATACCCATCAGCGAGAAACCCACAATCCCACCAATCAACGTAAGACTATATTTGGTTAGTGTCGTGATGGCGTAACCTGTGCCCGGTGTGAGTTCCAGATGCTGCAACAGGGCAAGTTCCAGCAACGCGGGTAAGTTGCGGACAAGCTGCGTGGTGATGACGATAACTAAGATCGCAATCAGAACTGACCCCATGGTAACTGGCTGGATGGTATTGACCCCGTTGACCGTCGTACTGACGTCCCACAACCGGATATTCTCCAGGAAAGAGAAGGCAGAATGTAATTCTGACCACAGCAGAATCAGTGAAACCAACGCAATCATCGTCAGGATCGAGCGTACCAGTCCCAAAGACCGGGCGCTGATTGCATCCAGATCGATCACCGGTTCTTCAACTTCAATGGAGCCTTCCACGCTGCTATTAGTATTGGCCGTCTCTTCTTCGCTTTTAGCGCGTTGAGCCAGGATCTCCGCTCGGCGTTGTTTTGCTCGCTCAAAGGCGAGTTTTCGCCGCTGGATCAGCATCCAACGGCGAATAATATGGTAGATAACCAGCAGGGAGAACCAGATGGCGACAGAAGTTTCTAAACGCCCCAGCAGCGCCTGTGAAGTTTGCAGATAGCCGAGTATAGACGCGAGCGCGGCCAAGATTGGGGCAGAGAGCAGTATCCACCACAGAACAGAATTGATGATGTTTTCGCCCGCGCCGTGTTTGTCCATGTACAGCGGTACTCCGGCGCGTTTTAAGCTGCTGGTCACCAGGCTCAGGGAAACGCACAGCATCAGGAAGCACAGCCTGCCTAGTGTTGCGGCAAATTCGCGATCACTGTAATTATTGAACGTGATCAACGCCATCATGAGAGGCACAACCAAGAAAATAGACAGACGATAAAACCGCATTGCCCGTTTTATGCGTTCTTCAGGCCAGCGGAAGTGGGAGATGAACAGACCATTTGGATTGGCAAATGACGCACTGAGCATGAAAACCCACAGGACTGGCGTTGTCTCACTGACACCGAGCCCAATCGCGGTGGCCATCGGGTACTGCCATGCATTTTGCAGCCCATAACCAATGGCTGACCAAAGTATCGGCAGGGGCAATGCAGCGACAATAGACCAGAAAACGGTACGCAGGGTAAGCGAGAAATGATCTTGTGTGACTTTGCCAATACGGTTGCTGGAGCGCTCAAGGAACGCATGATATTGACGATGTGAGCTGATACTGAAAATCACCAGTAATAGCGTACCCAGTAAATAGAGCAGGGTATCTTTGGTGGTCAGCATAACGTGAATTGCGACCCCTAACTGAGATAACGTATCCAGAGAGAGCAGCCGTGTCAGATCCTGAACGACAAGCAACGGATAGTCTAGTGAAATAGGATTGACATCCGTGACCCAGAACAGGTATCGATGGGTGGCATCCTTTATCTCTTTTAAAGCTTCATTTAACTGGTTGGTTGCGACTTTGAGTTTCGTGAGTTCCAATATTTCATTGTCATAACCTGAAAGCAGGGAGTTCAATAACTCTTTTCTGGTACGGATAAGAGATTCATAGACCTGCTTTTGCCCTGATGTCAGGTTTTGAGGCGAAGGCAATGCCTGATCATTTTCCTGTTGGGAGCGCTCCTGCATTTCCTCATATTTCAGTCTTTCGACCCGCAATTCCACAATATTTCGGTCAAGTTGCTGGGATTTCGGCACATCAGGGATGCGGGTTAATTGAGCTCTTAATGCTTCACCGAGTGCGGTTGAATCACTCAGCCATTCCGCTTGTTCACGGATGGTATTGAGTGTTCGGCGTACTTGCAGAATATCGTTAGCGGCTTTGCGTTGCTGTGAGCCAATAGCCTCCATGCGTTGGGTTTGTTGACTGAGCAGTTGTGACAGCTGGCGGTTTTGATGGAGTTCATCCAGCAAAAACTGCGGTAGTTTTCCGCCCGCCTGCTCCGCCAGCATTTCGGTATGTTCAAGGGCCGATTCTGCTTTCTGCTGGCGTTGAATGTTTAATTGGTTGCGTAATTGCTGGAGTTTGAGATCCAGACGTTGATAGCGTTTTTTAAATAAATCTGCCCGCATGCGGGCGATTTCCTGCCGATTATTAGCAGAAAGTTGTGACATCTCCAGTTCATTAGTGACCGCTTTGCGGGCACTGACTTCGGCCTGAGCAAGTTTCAGCTGCGCTTCGGTCAGCGGTGTCGGAGGCGTACCCAAGGATTGGAGGCGGGAAGTTGCCACCGCCAGCAGACGTCTCGCTTCAACCTGCTGTTGGGGCAACAGGTTCATTGAATCACTGATTTCCCGGATCTTATCCTGTTCCTGCTGTAGCTGACGCTCTTGCTCCAACAACTGGCTACTGGTCTGGAGAGTCTGCTGCTCTAACTCGCCGATAGACTGATTGGCCGGAATTGAGGGGACAATATCACTTTCAGTAAGAGTTTTCTGACGCAATTCTTTGATGATCTTGGGAAAATCATCAATAGTCTGTTGGTATGTCTGGCTGCGTTCATCGGTGGACTTAGCATCGTTAAGCCAGTTTATTGCCCCTTGAAGTGCCTGTGCGATTTCAGCATCCTGTGGATTTTTACTGCCTCCAACCTGTTTTAGCTCTTGTTTCAGTTGGGTTTCATCCAACTGTGCTATCGAAGCGAAAGCCGGATTCGCAAGAAACAGGCTGAAAAGTAAACTGATAATCAGGCGCACAATAAGGGGCTCCTTGGTGATAAAAATTAGCTGATGATATCTTTGTTCATAGATTCATCATCTGCATTTGCTGCCTGCTCTTCATTTGCCGTAACAGACTGTGCCAGTAGGTCACCCATCAGGGTTTGTGAGCCGCTGTATAAATTATTGGCAAATTGAATCTGATTGGGCGCAAACAGGTTGATCACCGTTGAACCCAGTTTGAAACGCCCCATTTCTTCTCCTTTCTTGAGAGAAATCGCGCCTTCCTGACCTGCTGCTGGGTAAGCCCAACGCTTGATGATGCCTTCACGCGGGGGTGTGACACAGCCGGTCCAGACGGTTTCGATACTGCCGACAATAGTTGCACCAACCAGAATCTGTACCATTGGCCCGAAAGCTGTATCAAACAGGCAGATGACCCGCTCATTACGTGCAAACAGATTAGGGACATTTGCTGCGGTCAATGGATTGACTGAGAACAGTTCGCCTGGAACATAGATCATCTCTTTCAGTACGCTGTCACACGGCATATGGACACGGTGATAATCTTTGGGTGATAAGTAAGTTGTGACGAAATGGCCATTGCGGAATTGTTCAGCAAGTTGATGCTGGCCGGCCAGCAGAGCTTCTACGGTATAGTAGTGACCTTTGGCCTGAATAATTTGATCGTCACGGATCATCCCGAGCTGGCTGATGGTTCCGTCTGCTGGTAGCGCCAACTGGTGAGCTTCATTGACGATGGGACGAATGCCTTCTTTTAATGGGCGGACAAAAAATTCATTGAATGTTGAGTAAGCTGTGAATGAAGAATTTTTGGCTTCATTCATATCTACTTTATAGACTTTGGCGAAAGATTGAATTGCAAACTGTGTCAACCAGCCCGCCTTTTTATTGGCGAACCAGCCTGCCAAATTAGTAATACATTGTTTTGGCAGTAAATATTGCAATTTAATTTTAATATTATCCAGCACATCAACCTCTTGGATTTTTGATAGGCAAATTGGGCAAAAGTCTACTATTGTACCCGCCATTATTTTGAATGTCAGGGTAACGTATCGTTAATTATTGTCTTATTTTTGGACATCCGTGAAATTTCTTCGTGGTTTAACCTGCGCCATGCTTTCTAGAATTCGATGGTAATTTTCGAAACGCTCTTCTGCAATTGCTCCTTGCTCCAGTGCTGCGTTCAAGGCACATCCGGGGTCGGTCTGATGCTTGCAATCACGGAATTTGCATTCGCCAATGTATTCACGGAATTCAATGAAACCTTGTGTTACTTGTTCTGGCGTTAAATGCCATAATCCAAATTCACGGACGCCCGGGGAGTCGATCACATCGCCTCCCTGCGGGAAGTGGTACAGGCGTGCGGTTGTGGTTGTATGCTGACCAAGGCCGGAGTTATCCGATACTTCATTGACCAGAATATCTTTTTCATCGTCTGGCAGCAGGGTATTCAGCAAGCTGGATTTTCCAACCCCGGATTGCCCCGCAAAGATGCTGATTTTATCAGCCAGCAGGGAGACTAGCTCGGATATGCCTTCTCCGGTATGGCTGGAAACTTCCAGCACGCGATAGCCAATGTGGCGGTAGATATCCATGACACTGTTGACCCATGTACGGCTTTCAGCATCCAGCAGATCGATCTTATTGAGCACGATCAGAGGCTCAATATTAAGTGTTTCACACGCAACCAGATAACGATCGATAATATTCAGCGAAAGTTCAGGCAAGATAGCGGAAACGATCATAATTTGGTTGATATTTGCTGCAATGGGTTTAATGCCATCGTAGTAATCAGGGCGAGTAAGGACGGAGGTGCGTTCATGCACAGCTTCTACGATCCCATTGACCTTGACATCAGTTTGAAGTTGTAATGCGGGTCGCCATACGACGTGATCACCCGTGACCAGCGAACGAATTGTCCTGCGAATATTGCAGCGCTGTATGGAAGCATCTGCGGCTTCAATATCTGCATGCTGCCCGAATCGGCTGATAACCAGCCCTTCCTGTGGCTCACCAAACAGGCTGTCATCCATTTCTGGTTTATTGGCAGCCCTGTCGAGCGGCTGCTTCAGCCTGCGCTGGTGATTGGCCTGAACACGGCGTTGCTGCCCTTTGGAGAGTTTATTCTTAGCCACCGAACCTCACTTATTTCATCTATTTTGCTGATTATCGCTGTGAGTGATCAAAAACGTTATGATACACCACTGATACAGACTATCTGTTTTGAAGGAAACTAGGATATATCATGTCAAAAAATGAGAACAATCTTATCTGGATAGATTTAGAGATGACCGGTTTGGATCCAGAGCGCGATCGCATAATCGAAATCGCGACTATTGTCACCGATTCGGAACTGAACATCCTTGCGGAAGGGCCAGTTATTGCGGTGTATCAGCCTGATGAACAACTGGCATTGATGGATGACTGGAACGTGCGGACGCATACTGCAAGTGGGCTGGTTGAGCGCGTGAAACAAAGTCAGTTTGGTGATGCGGAAGCAGAAAAAGCGACGATTGCTTTTCTGGAGCAGTGGGTTCCTGCGGGAAAATCTCCTATTTGCGGGAACAGCGTGGGCCAAGATCGCCGTTTTCTGTTCCGTTATATGCCAGAGTTGGAGAAATATTTTCATTACCGCTATCTGGATGTCAGTACGCTCAAAGAATTGGCTCGCCGCTGGAAGCCGGAAATGTTGTCGGGGTTAAGCAAGAAAAATACCCATCAGGCATTGGACGATATTCGGGAATCAATTGCTGAGTTGGTGTACTACCGCGAGCACTTTATCCAGAAATAAAAAGGGTGTTTGGTGTAAGGGGTGTACGATAATTAATCTCTGAATTGGTGATGAAACGGATTTTTTGCTGATTTAATCATCAATCAGAGAAAAGAACGCGATTTTTTGTGTTTGGGGGGCTTGTCAGGACAATGATTTTTCGTATAATGCGCTCCCCGTACCGATGAAGAATTTCAACAGTACGGCATACCGAAAGTACTACGCCAAAAGTACCACGCATCGATATGTAAGCGGGAATAGCTCAGTTGGTAGAGCACGACCTTGCCAAGGTCGGGGTCGCGAGTTCGAGTCTCGTTTCCCGCTCCAATTCTTATTATGTAAACCTCCACGTAAGTCTCCTTTCCGTTGAAAAGCATTCGTCCTGTGTTTGTTAATCCGAAAAAAAGATAGCATACACAATAAATCATGCACACTATCTCCAGTTACTCAATCCAATGTATATCAGCAGGTATTACTCATTGCCGCACTGCTTATGACCAAGCTTCATAGTATGCTTGCAAGCGTTTTTGGATCCTGTCATCGCGATGGGAAAATGCGATAAGCTCTGGTGGCGGTGTAAAATGGGGATGGAGAGAATGGATTAGATTCTCGTAACTATGTAACAGCCCTTCTTCAATTATGGGATTCCAATTTGGCTTGATTTTCCAGAGACATTCATAGCCCACACCCAGCATTTGCTGCACAGTTTCTCTGGCGGCTACATTGCGGGTAAGGCCTGTTAAGGGGGCACGTATAGGAGTAAAGTCGCTGAGATCGAGATCAGCATTGATTTTCCCATATATGGCGTTAGCAACGTAGTCAGCCAATAATGGAGATTGATGCAGGCCATCACGATAAGTACCAGTGACCAGCCAAAGCCCTTTTATTCCACACTCCCCAATTAGCGGGAATCCGTCGGCAGATATCGGTCTATTACCCACTTGGACTGAGATAATTTCGGAAAAGTACAAATCCGTATTGAGTTGTTCCACTGCGCAATCCAGCAGAAATTGAACATCTGATACTGATGCCTGAGTACGGGGGAAGTTTTTTAAGATATTGGTTGCGCCGATATATAAGGTGCCGTCACCTCTTGGCACACAGTGCAAGCCACATGCGAAAGCACGATTAGGTGTTCGAATTACCGACTGTGGCAAATCCATGCCCTCTGGAAGTTTTAGTAACATGGATACGCCATTTCCTGCGAACAGCGGAGGAATTCGCTTTGTAATGCTTGGCATGTCGGAAATGATATCCAGAGAATGGACGCCGGCCGCTATAATGACTCTGTCGGCTGAAATAGCCTCGCCATTCTGAAGTTCAACGCCAGTAGCCGCTTCATTTTTTGACAGAATGCGCTTGGCATTTTCTGGGATGATAGTTCCCCCTTCGGACAGAAATGCAGAATCTAACATTTTGAGTAGTTGGTGGGAATTTACGGCGTGTTCATCAGGTATGTAAAGACTTGTTAACGGCCGGACGAGATCGTTAGGTTTTAACCAAGTAATCTGCTTGGGCGCAATCGCTTCGTAGGGTTCGTTATAGGATGTAAGTACCTCTACGATTGCATCGTAATTATTGTTATCTATTTCGTATGTTCCAGCCGTGTTAAGGATGATATGCGTTCCTTGTGCAGTAAAAAGTGACTCATGGTTTCCAGATGAAGCCGCTAATCTTTCTGCCCATTGCGGCCACCGTTTTTTAGCGTTGAAATCCATATTAATCTTCAACTTTCCATATTTACTTGAAACTAAACCTGTTGTTACTTCACCGAAGCAGCCATTCATGGCTCCTGCTGCATTGGAGGCGGCATTGCTTCTGTCAAGGCTGCCAACGCGACAAACTGAATACTTTCTGCTAGCTAATTCATAGGCAATTGAACAGGAGATTGCACCCGAGCCTACAACGATTACATCGTATTTCATGGTATTGCTCCTTTTGAAAATTAACCCAAAGGGGTTTTGGAAAAGCCAGTTGTACACACGTTCTGCATAGCAATGGCAACAAGGCTTCATCAGGTACGATCTTCTGGGATCGCTCTTACTTCAATGAAATATTATTCAATTTATAAATTGAATAATATGTGCGTGCGTTCGTGTCTGTCAACTTGATATTGTTATCACATGGAGATTGCACTGGCCTTATCTATACCTTACCTTAACATTAAGGTATATCGCCTTTTTATGCATGATTTTACATCTAAACATGTCGCTTGTTCGCTGAGAAGATCACAGATATTATACCAATACATTATTCAATTAATTAATTTAATAATGTATTGGTGACACAAGGAGTCACTCTCTTGCTAGTACGTTTAGACAGGGGCAAATTTATGAGTAAATTTTTTTCTGACGAAAGTATTAAGTCAATTAAGCACCCAACTTCTGAACATGGAATGCTCTTCAAGCAAGCGGTAGCTCGCAGTTTTTCGCATCTAGATCGGCGGTTCAGAGCACATGATGGCTGGGTTTCAGGAGGCAGTATTTACATGCCGAACCTCTTAGGAGTTAGAGATGAGTGGGATCTCGACCCAATTTACCGACAGGATCTAACGGATATTGAGACGATCTTTTCACTTTTGGATGGCAAAGATCCACCCGAGAATAACATGTTGAGTATTACCGATGCCCTGATTGATGCGGGGAACAATTTTCAGGGAAGGGCGGAGAAATGGGTTGATTCAAAGTACATTGTTATGCAAATCAATGAGAAACGAGAGTGCAATCTCTGGTTCAAACGCGACGATTTGGTTGAGGAAATTACTCATCTCATTGGGGATTATTATGGGGTACCCGACTTGGTAAACGCAGGCATAGGTGAAAGCTGTGGGCTGTATGAACCAACATTATCGCTTGCGAGAGATTACGGCTTTTTCCCAACTCCAATCGAGGTTGGGCAGCGGGTTATTGCAGAAGCTGAAATATCTCATCTATCAGGATCTCATCGCTTATCGGTGCTTGAGCCAAGTGCGGGTTTAGGAAACCTTGCAAAGCTCGTTGTCGAGGCAGGTGGTATTGTCGATTGCATTGAGGTACATGCGGAAAGATGTGTCGAGTTGGAGAACACCCGTCTCTTCCGGCGCATTATGAATACAGATTTTATTTCTATTGAGCCTAATCTGGAGACTCTATACGATCGAATAATAATGAATCCTCCATTTGAAGATGAGCGAGATATCGACCATGTTGTACACGCTTTGAAATTCTTAAAGAGTGATGGTTTGCTTGTTTCTATTATGTCGCCCGGGACGGAATTTCGTCAAAGAAGGAAGTCAGAAGAGTTTAGGGATCTGATGAAGAGCTTGAATGCTCAATGGAGTGATCTTCCCGATGATGCATTCGCCAGCGTTGGATCGCATAGCAATACCATTCTTCTGAAAGTTTGGAAAGATGGAAGGTAGTTATGTTGTCACAATTTTTAAACCTGTGAGATAAAAATCAAATATTGTTGAGCTGCTAGCGCGACACTGATAAGTGCCAGCGCTAGTAGTGGAAATTGCGAGACTTTTTTTGCTAGTCTTCTTCAAGTCGATTCCATTGAAGTCCTTACACTACGTGGCGCGAGTGAAAACAGGGCGATGATCGCCAGAATGAAACCAATCCATAGTGGTGATATAAGTCCATACCCTGCATTAATGGTTAATCCACCCGCCCAGGCGATGAATGCCAGGCCGCTGTTGATGACCGATACATGGACGCTATTGACCAATGGGCCAGCATTTGCCACACGCATAACACGAGTAATCATTGCTGGGCTCATTGGAACGCCAACGATACCGATTATCATGAAGGCGATGACGCTAATGGAACGGCTCTCCGGAAAAAGGGCGAATATCAGGAGCGCCGCAGCCAGCACACTCAGCCCGACGGTCAGAACCGTGAAGGTATACCGATCAGAAAAACGGCCAGTAATTGTGTTGCCAATGACATTCGCTGCTCCATAGAGGCCGAGTAAAATAGGCACGATAGCAGGTATGAACCCGGTGACTTCGGTCAAGATCGCAGAGATGTAGCTGAAAGCGGCGTAAGCGGCTCCGATGATTAAGGCACTTGTGGCATAAGCTGCCCACAGTTTTCCGTTGCGAAACGATGCAAGTTGATCACTAAGACGGGTGTTTGATGTGTTACGCGAAGCAGGTATCAGTGTTAATACGATCAAGGAACAGGTAATGGTGAGCACAACGACCAACCAAAAACTCGAACGCCAGCCAAGGTTCTGGTCGATCACTGTTGCAGCGGGTACGCCTAAAACGGTTGCCAACATCATGCCACTGAGCACAATGGATGAGGCTCTGCCTCGTAGTTCGGTCCTCACAACTTCACCGCAGATCGCTAAAGATATCCCGATACAGGCTGAACCAGCAACGCCAGTGACAACTCGTGCGATGGCCATCACCTGATAGCTCCCGGCAGTTGCGGCGATGATTCCACCTACACTGTAGAGTGCTAGTAGCCAAAGCAGTGCCTGTTTGTTGGGGACTTGTAGTGCAACAAATAACGCTGTCAGTATCGGCCCACCGACAACCATTCCAACGGCGTAGAGTGAAATAAGATAACCAATATCCGCAACAGTGACTCCAAAAACACCGGTCAATGATGGCATCATGCCCACAACCATAAATTCGGAGGTAGTGAGCGTGAAGATAGTCAGCCCGAGCAGATAAATCGCGACAGGTATATCGCGTTGCGTCGATGCTGGTGTTTTAGTGCCCGATGAGGCTTTCGGGCTTGCTCCCTCTGATTGAATTTTACTCATACCGAGGTTTGCCCGATGTAACAGCATTTCGGTTTGTGAACAGAATTGCCAGCAGCGCTGCAACGACATAAGCAACTGCGGCCGTTCCGAATGCCCATGTGTAGCCATCAACGATATCTGTTCGTGTTGCAGCCACCGCCATTAATGCCGAGAGACCAACGGTTGGGCCGAGTTCCATGGCGGTGTTCATAACACCACCGGCTAGGCCTGCTTGATGCTGTGGCACATTTGTTGTGGAAAGCACCGCAGATCCAGAGAAAGCGAATGAAATGCCTACTGCTACCAGAACTAGACTCGGTAGCAGACCCGTAATATAAGTCGTATTCCTGTCAATACCGATCAACAGTCCAAGCCCGAGTGCAGCGATAAGCAGGCCCGCACTCGTTACCCGTGCTGCACCGATTCGGCTCACGAGAGGCGTTGCCATTCGTCCTGTTGCGATGAGAGCGATTGCAAACGGTAGGAATGCGGTTGCTGTCATGAGTGGTGTCCATCCCAAATCTTGCTGAAGATAGAGTGATAGAACAAAATTGACGACCCCGGATCCCACGGCTGCAAGCAGCATCCCAAACAACCCGATGATTCGATGTCGCTTGAAAATAAACCCGGGGGGAAGAAGTGGGTCACGAACGATACGTTCAACTACAGCGAAGATGGCTAACAATCCAAGGCCAGTAAGCAGTGGAATTAGCACAACTGATGATGACCACGGATGATCGCCTGTCAATATCAATCCATAGCTGCTCAAGGAAATGCCAAAGGTGGCGAGTGTCGCACCAATGAGATCCAGTTTTGGTCGACGATGCAAGGATTCGTCAATTCCGGCGGGTAGCAGGTTGCGAGTACTCAGCAAACCCATCACAGAAACAAGGACGGGAACAGCAAACATCCACCGCCAGGAAATCCACGTTGTTGCTACTCCTGAGATGATGAATCCCAAGACTGCACCCAGCACTGAAACACCGCCCCATGTGGCCATTGCGCGGGCAAAAGCGATGTGATCCGGGAACAGTGAACGCAGAACTGCCATTGCTGCCGGAGCTGTCAGAGCTCCGCCCACCCCCTGAGCAAAACGCATGGCGACAAGGATTTCGAAAGAGGGGGCGAAGCCTGCGATAACGGAAGCTACACCGAAGATTAGCAAGCCAATAGCAAACATCTGTCGTCCCCGAAACCGGTCTGCCAGCCGCCCGCCAAAGAGCAGCAGACCACTAAAGGGGAGCCCGTAGGCAGCGAGAACAAGAAGTAGGTCGGCAGATGTAAGGTTGAATTCTATCGCGATTTTGGGGAGTGGAACGGTGATCAGGGCAATCGTGAAAATCAACGTGCACTGGACGATTGCGAGGATCGTGAATGCCAGACGCTGGGTATTTTCGGGCAGTTTTTGCTGGAATTTATCGTTGTTGTTAGACGGCATTATGAGAACTCCTGATCGATAAAAACGCTGTATATAACACGACGGTTTCATTAAAATAGCATATTCAATTTAATGATTGAATGATAGGTTAATATGACTTTAATCTTTCGTCAATGGTTAGCAGCGAGTGACATCTTGACCCTGCTATGCGGCAGAAAAATGAGGGCAACAACGGGTGTAAAATGTCCATGTTACGTCAGTTAGAATGTATTTTGAACGTTTGGTATTGGGTTGTGTGCAAAGGGCTTGCCATCTTCTCCAAACAAGTCCATAATGGCGCCCATCTTGGTACGTAAATATATAAAAATTCCTTTAAATCAAATGGTTATAGGATGTTCGTATCTAGAAATTAAGGCTGATAGTCGTCATCAGCAATGCGGGAATAGCTCAGTTGGTAGAGCACAACCTTGCCAAGGTTGGGGTCGCGAGTTCGAGTCTCGTTTCCCGCTCCAAATTCAGGACTGTAGATTTTTATGAAAGTCTGCAAGTCACAGAAAAAAGGACCGAAAGGTCCTTTTTTCGTTCCAGTGATAATGATCAAAATCCACTCGTATCCAGCGCTTTTTAGCCGGTCGTTAATAACCCCTGCCTGCGTTTACCCGAACTTTTCGATTATCTAGGGTAAGGTCACTAGATATCTGGCTGATTGTTTGCTGGAAAGTTGAGACCATTCTCGATAATTAGAAATACTTCATCAAGAACATCAGAGTAAAGCATAGAAGAGTGTTTTTTCCGCTTCCAAACGTCATATGTAGCCCAATGCGCATAATCTAAAACGCCGGCTAAGACGCCTGGTCTAATATCTATTTTAGGGTCGGTTCCCATACGTTGGGCGATTAACGAAATGATAGGGGGTTTCCGATCCTCTCCGCGCTGAAGATTTTTTGCCCGAATTAAAGGATGGTTCCTTATCAAGTCTTGAAGGGTCATGAAACAGTTCGTATTAAAGCCATAAGAACCTCCTTCGCATCTTTTCATAATTTCGACTGCTGTATGCCGTAACGCTGATAATGCGGGTTCATGAGGCGGACGGCGGATGAGTGCGGCAATAAAGTCTTTGTGTTCTGCCTCTTGGTAGTCAAGGACAACATCTTCCTTTGAGGAAAAATATCGAAAAAAGGTGCGGGTAGAAACGTCAACTTTTTCGGTGATATCTTCTACTCGAGTTTCATCAAATCCCTTAATAGCAAAAAGTTCGTAAGATGTCTTAATTAGGGCATCCCTCAGCATAAGCTTCTTCCGCTCACGGCGGCCAACTTTTTCTCTATCTGTCACGCGCCTGTTTCCTCCTGTCTGGAATAAGTGATCTGTGTTTGGGCTTCCATTATGGCATAAAAGGACACTTATGTAATAGTTGACTAATGATACTATTAGTGAAATGTCATTTGACACAATATGTCATCGAGTGACATATTGTGAGTTCGATAACATATTATGTCATCTGAAATAATTTTTTCGAATATTAAGAGCCGAGATGGAGCGGTTTGGCTTGGTTGAATCAAGGGGACAGCTTCAGCCCAGAAATACTCGGTTTGTGTCGTTATTCGTAGAGCTAATGTAATTAGTCTAAATGGAGTTCAAGCTATGAGTATTGCTACCGGTGTTGCAGAACCGACTTCGTATGAAAGGGATTTATGGGTTGAGGAGCTACATGATCCGCACTGCCATCAGTTCACAGTGGCCCTTAGTGAATTGTTACCCAGGTCTATCGATCTCGTAAATCTCAAGAGGGTTGCTGAACAAGTTCTGGAGTCGGAGCAAGCTTCCCACAAGTCTTTTCATGAGCAAGAAGGGCATCTAGTTCTGAGGAAGGCTCCCGTTGTGGTTTGTGCCGAGTTATATGAATTCAAGAATGAAGACGACTTTGCCTCATTCTTCAAGGAGTGGCCTCGTAAGATTTGGGATCTTTCTGTTCCACCCTTGATCGATATTGCGATAGGCCAAACAGATCAGGCAACTATATTGATGATACGTGCCCACCACATCGTTGCTGACGGTTGGGGTCTGAATCTGCTGTCCAAGAAAATACTAGGTGCTTATGCGGATAATCATTTAGGTCTAAATGAACAGCTCAAAGGGGTGAAACGTTACGCGACAAAATACCCAACCCTGCAAGGCAGTAAACTTGATGAGGCAATCGATGACGTCGTCGTGAAAATCGCTGATACCGATCCCGTATTATTCCCAAAATCTGGAGCGGCTCTTTCGACATCCCCCAGCTATATCAGACCATTCAAGATATCAGCGCACGAAGTCGCTCATGGTATTGAAAATGGTTTTACCCCTTTTTTGGCTGTTTCAACGGCTCTGGCAGTTCTGCTGTCAAATGCATACGGAAGCGAGAAATTTTTCATTGGAGTGCCGTTTCTTAACAGAACCGATGCAGAAATTACGTCAGTCAGTCACCGAGCTAATATTCTTCCCGTAAAAGTTGAGGTATTACCTCAAAATACACTCAGAGCAATTTACTCGCAGATCAAAGATTTTATCGTCTTTCTGAAAGACAAAGAATCGGTTCCGTTAGGGGGTATTATTTCTGCTCTGGCAAGTTCCTCTCGTCAACTTTTTGATGTAACAATGTCCTATCTGCGTTACCCAGAATGGGGGGCAATGGCTGGATTTGAAGAAAAAACCCAGAATATCGCGCACATACATACCCAGGATGCGATAGCAATTCATCTGTACACTTATGGCAATAATGCAGATGTTTGGGGAGATGTGTGCTTGAATCGCTCAGTATTTGATACTGAGGAATCAGCGAATGCATTCTTAGATTCATTCATTCATCTTATCGATAATTTTGGTAATAATGTTGATAAGCGTGTGTCGGAAGTAAACTTGCTGACATTTAAGCAAATGGAGCAGTTACGACAGTATGAGAATGGGCCAACTAAGCAATACAGCGTGAATGAAACTGTTGTTTCGCTCTTTGAGGCTAAAGCTGAACAATTTCCTGAAAATATCGCTCTTCGAGATCAAACTGGCACATCGCTTTCTTATTCTCAATTAAATGCATGGTCATCCACCATTGCCGCTGCTTTAGAAGAACGGGGAATCGGCCAGGGGGATATCGTGGCGGTGTCAGTCGAGCGATCGCCAGAGATGTTGGCCGCAATATTTGGCGTCCTCAAAACTGGGGCAGCCTATTTACCCATTGATAGCGACTATCCCGAAGATCGTATTCAATATATGCTCAACGACAGCAACGCCAAGTTAGTCATTTCTAATCTGCCTCACGTTATGAAATCTGATGATCCTCGTTGGTTTGATCTGGACGCTCTGCCAACTGAGCTACCTTCTCATCATCCATACAGAAGCAAGGCCCAGCCTCATGAACCCGCGTATGTGATCTATACGTCAGGTTCTACTGGTCGTCCCAAAGGGGTAATCGTCGAGCATCACTCAGTGGTTAATCGTTTAGAGTGGATGCAGGAAATACATCCGTTAACCAGTGACGATGTGATCCTCCAGAAAACGTCGATATCATTTGACGTTTCTGTGTGGGAGCTTTTTTGGTGGGCGATGACAGGAGCTTCTGTCGCACTCCTAAAACAAGGCGCACAACGGGATCCCAGGGAATTGATCCAGACAATTTCTACACTCGGGGTAACGGTAGCGCATTTTGTGCCGTCAATGTTTGAACCATATGTGCAAACTTTGACTGATGATAGACAGTCTCTTTTATCGGTTAGCAGTCTGAAATGCCTATTTACAAGTGGTGAAGCGTTAACACCCGCTGTCGTGAATAAATATAGGAAGCTTTTCGGTCGCGATACCCGTCCACCAAGGCTAATTAATTTATATGGCCCGACGGAGGCAACGGTTGACGTAACCTACTATGAATTAAATCTGGAACAGGATTCGGATATCAACGCAGTACCAATCGGTTTTCCGATCAACAATACCTCAGTGAGAATAGCCTCATTGCATGGGGTTAGGCAGCCTATAGGTATATCTGGAGAACTACAGATTGGCGGTGTGCAATTAGCGCGAGGTTATTTGAATCGCCCCGAGCTGACGGCAGAACGTTTTATTATCGATCAAAATGACAGTTGCAGTCGCTGGTACCGAACGGGTGATCTCGCGGCTTGGGCTGAAGATGGATCCATCCTTTACCTCGGAAGGATGGATGGCCAAGTGAAGATACGCGGCAATCGCATAGAGCTTGGTGAAATCAAGAACGCCTTGCTTAACCTGCCAGAGGTTCTGAACGCGGAGGTTATCGTTGAAGATGATGCTCGGGGAAAACACCTGATTGCAGTCTATGTAGGCCGACGAGACTTGAATGAGCGTGATATTCGCGCAAAACTTGGGAAGCAGCTTCCTTCCTTTATGGTTCCCGCAAGATTTGTCCGACTGGGGTGCATTCCTCTTACACCTAATGGAAAATTTGATCGCGCCAGTGCTCTCAGAGAGGTCAGTGGAAATAAAGCATCTCCGCAGACAGTAAAACTTGATGAATCCGAAACGATTGTTGCCAAGATATGGGAGAAAGTACTCGGTCGGTCAAACATTAGTGCAGATGACGACTTCTATGCGCTTGGTGGCGATTCCATCTTGATGTTGAAAGTGAGATCAGAACTGGAAAGTCACGGGTATGGCGTTGGCTTATCCGATCTGGCGCAGTATACGACAGTGCGTAGCTTGGGAAATGTCCTCGAAAGTGTGTCAGGTGTTCTCAGTAGCCCGAAAGAAGCACTTCCTCCTTTTGCTCTCATAAGTGAAACCGATCAAAAGAGGCTGAGTTCAGCATACGATGATGCTTATCCTGTATCTCAGCTGCAACTTGGCTTGCTTTTCCATAGTCGGGAAATGGAGGACGCGAGAACTTACAAAGATGTATTCCGATATACCCTGAAGTTGGCGTGGAATGAAGTCGCGTTCAGGTCTGCTTTGCAAGGATTGGCTCGTAGGCACCCCGCATTACGCACAGTTTTTAACCTTAGTGACTATCATTTACCCCTTCAGCTAATCAGACCGGAGATTCTAATTGATGATGTTTTATCAATTGAAACGCCTGATGTGGTTGAGTATGAGCATACAGTTCTTGCTCATATGGATAAGTGGTCACGGTATAATTATTCGTTCGCATCGGGACCCCTTTTCCACGTAGCGATATTTGCTAATAGTGAATCAAACTACATCGACTTAGTTTTCAGCTTCCACCATGCGATTCTTGATGGAGGAAGCGTTGCAAACCTGATACGTGAGCTTCTTTTGTCCTATTCTCAGGGGAATGATGGCGCCAATCTCGGTTACCCTGAAGACGAACTCCCGAATCCGTCAATTTTTGTCCAAAACGAAATAGAAGTCCTTGAAGCGAGTGAGCCCAGGAGTTACTGGAAAGAATACCTCTCTGGCGCGACGAATACATTGCCAATAGGCTTGGCTGGATATTCAACTGCTCCAGTGAAGCGTATTTTTTCTTATCGTTTCCTCATAGATCCTGTACTTGATGCCGCACTTAATCAGCTGGCAAGAACTATTCGAGTCCCTATAAAGCATCTTTATCTTGCCGCTCATTGCACCACCATTGCGTTGATGAGTGGTCAAGAGGACATCGTCACGGGTGTAGTGACACATACACGGCCGGAAATTAAGCACTCGGAGCGTATCCTGGGGCTATTTTTGAACACACTTCCTTTGAGGGTTGATATAAAGAGTTTGAATTGGCTTCAGGTTGTCGAAGGGCTGTATCGAAATGAAAAAAGAAGTCATAAACATCGGTGTTTTCCTTTAAGCCAAATCCAAGCTGACAATGAATTGTTTTCTCTCCAGACCGCATTTAACTATGTACACTTTCATATATTGCAGGATATTTCTGAGAAGACAGATATTGAAATCGTAGCCTTTGATCCGAAGGAGGAAACAAATTTCGATATTCTGGTAAACGTAATGCGCGATGTTGATGGCGAACGTACGAGTGTTCGCATGGATATCAATGGAAGCGTTTATGCCAGAGAACAAGGGGCAGTTTTTTCCAGGCTCTTTAATCGTGCGTTAGAGCGAATAGCCTATCAACCAGAAATGCCCGTATCCCTCAGTCGCCCGATTACTGAAGTTGGGTGCCTTGTGGAAAGAACTTCGGATAAGGCATTTATTTCACTTCCAGCCACGATTCGAAATAGCGTTCAACGTGATCCGGATGCAGTTGCCATCACGTATGGTGACATCGAGTGGAGCTATCAGCAGTTATGGGATGCGGCGACAAGGATTGCCTTTTTGCTGAGTGAACGTGGTGTCAATAAGCAGGATGTGGTTGGAATTGCACTACCACGGTCGTTTGAACAAATTGCAACTGTCGTGGCTATTCTGAGGATAGGCGCTATTTGTCTTCCGATCGACTTATCATACCCGGCCAGCCGAATCGAGCTGATATTGAAAATAGCGAATCCGGCAGTGGTTGTAACCGATCGTTCTGTTACAGAGCTACCCGCAAGTGAGCGAGTACTTTTCCTTGAGTATGACTCAATTGAGGCGGTCGCTGAAAGAGACGATGCTGCGATAGATTCGACTGATGCGGCCTACATTCTATTTACTTCCGGCTCAACGGGTACGCCTAAAGGCGTGACTATGTTGCATAGGGGATTAACCAATCTTGTTGGCTGGCAAAATAAAATAAGTAGTGGTGCCAAGGTTACCTCTACACTCCAGTTTTCGCCTTTGAGTTTCGATGTTTCTTTCCAGGAAATACTCTCCACCCTCTCATCAGGTGCCACATTGCATCTGATTAGCGAGATGGAGCGTCGAGATCCGGTAGCTTTGGTCAGGCATCTCGATAATAAAGGCGTTGAGCGGATATTCCTTCCGTACATCGCTTTGCAGCAACTCGCTGAGACGGCAGTTATGCTAGGATTCTTTCCGAAGAAACTGCGGGTGATTGTCTCGTCTGGAGAGCAGTTGCGTGTTACCAAAGAGATACGGACGCTTGTTGATAATCTACCTGGCGGTATATTGGAAAACCAGTATGGTCCAACCGAGACTCATGTGGTGACAAGTTACACTATGAGCAGTGATCCCAGCCAGTTTCCAGCACTTCCGCCGATTGGTATCCCGATCACGGGTGTAGGTATTATGATCCTTGACGAGAATGCAAATGTCGTTCCTGATGGGGTTCCTGGTGAAATCTGTGTGTTCGGAGAGGCTTTAGCATCGGGATATTACCGCTCGCCAGAGGAAAGCAAGAAAAAATTTATTGCACACACTGGCGTGCCAGGTGGAATGTTTTACCAGACGGGAGACATTGGCATCCGTTCAGCATGCGGCGAGATTATCAGCCTTGGTCGTAAGGATACACTGGTCAAAGTTCGTGGTTATAGAGTAGAACTCTCTGAAATCGAGTTAAAAATCCTCGAATTCTTTGAAAACCGCCAGGAAAATGTTGAAGTCGCGGTTGTCGCTCGGCCTCGTGACGATCTGGATTCATACTTGATCGCCTACTTGGTGGGTAAGGAAGATCGTATTGCGTTGGAGGAACTCCGGCAGTTTATCGGAGCTGAATTACCCGCATATATGGTGCCGACACACATCACATGGATAAATGAGCTTCCCAAGACACCGAGTGGCAAGCGTGATGATGCGATGCTCCGGAAACTGGATATACAGCTTGTATCAGAAAAAAATTATCGTGGTCCAGAAGGCGAGTATGAAAGTCGGCTTTGCGAGCTGACCGCGGAGTTACTGAAGATCCCCGAAATAGCCCCTGAGCAGAGTATTTTTGATTGCGGTGCGACTTCTTTGACTGCAATGCGCATAGTGGTTCTTGTCGAAAAACTGTATGGCATTAACGTACCGCTTTCGGCATTTGTTAGCGCGCCAACCATTGCGAAGCTTGCCATGCTTATTCAAGATGGTGGTGGTCAGTTCAAGTTTGATCCACTTGTCCCACTGCGCGAAGCAGGTAACCGCAGGCCACTCTTCCTCGTACATCCTATGGGAGGAAATATCCTGTCATATCTGCGAATGCTTCCGCACCTGCCATCTGATCAGCCACTTTATGCTCTTCAAGCATCGGGTGTTGACGCGGGTTCGTCACCAATAACGACTATTGAAGAGCAGGCTGCTTTTTACATCGATGCGATCAAGAGAATTCAGCCGACGGGTCCTTATGTGATTGGTGGCTGGTCCTATGGTGGATTTATCGCCTTCGAAATGGCGAATCAGTTAATCCGCTCAGGAGAAACGGTCTCTAATGTTCTGATTCTTGATACGATGGCTTTGAGCTCACAGGCAAAAGGTCAGGCTAGCGATGATGCTTTGCTCAGTTGGTTCTTCTGGGAATTGCTGTGGACATCGAAGGGATCTTCGTTACCTGTTCATGTTGTTCCTTCCTATATCGAAAGTTTGCAAGAGAAATTCGAATATATAACTGATCATGCAACCCAGATAGGAGCGATCCCGGAAGGCAGCACAAAAGCAGTCATGCAGCGCCTTTTCGAGGTATATAATGCTAATTGGCAAGCCGCGGCTGAATACAACGCACAATGCCCGAATCTCGATGTGACGCTTATTCGCGCAAAGCAGCCTCTTCCTCAGATATTGCAAGAGATGCACAATACCATACGTAGTGAATATCATGATCCTCTGAATGGCTGGGGTGGCAAGACGTCTGGTCGAGTCAACTTGATTGAAGTGGATGGTGATCATCTGACTATCATGGAAGAGCCTTTCGTTGGGCCAATGGTGTCGGCAATTATTACTGAGATTAATAAAGTGAAAGGGGTGGATGCTAATGTCTAGAAAACCTTCTGCACTCATCGTCGGTACTGGTATCGGTGGGTTGTCATGCGCGATCGCATTGAAAAAAATTGGTTGGTCTGTGCGTCTCTTTGAGAAGACGGACAGTTTACGAGCGACCGGATCGGGTCTGTCGGTAATGTCAAACGCCAGTTCGGCGATGAAGAAGCTGCTTGATATCGACCTCGGGTTGAAGAATTATGGTGCTGAAGTTCGAAACTTTGAGATTCGACATAGCTCAGGATTGCTCTTGAAGCGTCTCCCTGTTCAAAAAATCTCTGATGAGCAAGGCGCACCGAGTATTTGCATATCAAGGGAAAACCTCCAGAGGGCGTTGTTGGATCAGCTTGGCGATGCTGATATTAGTTTTGGTAAGCGCGTCACTGGCTATAACGAAACTAATGATGCCGTCCATATCAATTTTGAGGATGGCACCGTTTCATCGGGAGACATTATTGTCGGGGCTGATGGGTTTTATTCTGCAATTCGTGACGCGATCGGAACAGAATCTATTATCCAGGAAGCCGGTTATATTTGCTGGCTCGCCTTAGTTAAATACTCTCATCCCAAAATTACACCCGGCTACGTTGCCCATTATTGGGGGAGAGGGAAGCGTATGGGGATTGTAGATATCGGTGATGGCTGGGTGTATTGGTGGGGAACCGCGAATATGTCGAATGATGACGCCAAAAAATGGAAAGGCACGAATAGGGATGTGGCAAAGTTTTATGCGGGTTGGCCGGATCTTGTTCAAGACATCATTAACTCAACTGACAGTGAATCCATCATAACGGTTGATGCCAAAGATAGAACTTTCCCTGAAAATTGGACAAAGGGACGAGTGACTCTTCTCGGTGATGCCGCTCATCCGATGCTAACCAGTCTCGGTCAAGGTGCTGGAATATCTATAGAAGATGCTGCGGTTCTGGGGTATGTGCTTAAAAATACTGAGGACTATAGTGCTGCGCTACGCCGATATGAAGCTATTCGGCAACCTCGTGCTCGCGCAATCGTCAACACCTCGCGATCTTTGAGTGATATTGAACAGCATGACCGCTTTTTCCCTTGTTTGGAGCGAGACGTTGGCATGTTGCTTACATCCAAAAAGTCCATGCGTAAACGGCTTCAGGATTCGCTGCTATTTGACGATCTCGCTATTCAAGCGCAATGAATGTGGTAGAAATATCCTTCAATTAACAGGGTGATGTCATGTCAAAAAAAGCATACTGATAATGACGCATCATCTGGATTAAGCTAAACGGCTGCATGAAAACTTGCCAACAGTGGCTTCTATGTTTTCGCAGCCGTTCATTCATTAATAATATGGGAGCCGCTTAACCTCATCGTACCCGAAATATTTTTTATCTGTGCTATCACTCTGTTTTTTATAGCTCTTCCAGTAATGCCTCCTTACGCTCCATCATGTTTTTTATCGCTTTTTGCTTAACATGACCGAAGCCACGGACTTGATCGGGCAGCTCCGCGAGTTGCTGACAGATCGCTAAATTATCGCGGTTCAGTTTTTCTATCAGAAAATCAAGTAATCGCTCATATTCGAGCAGTAAATTTCTTTCCTGTTTGCGTTCTTCCTGATAGCCGAAAATATCGAACATGGTTCCACGAAGTGGCTTACATGCGGCAAGAACGCGGAGGATAGGGATGATCCATGTGCCATATTCTTTTTTTCCTCGCTCGCCTGTACGTGGGTCTTTGCGATTGAAAAGGGGCAGGCTGAGGTGAAAGCGAATGTTATCCGTATTATCAAACTGTGAGCGGAGATTCTCGAAAAAGTCGCTTTTGGCGTAGAGGCGCGCGACTTCATATTCATCCTTATAAGCCATTAGTTTAAATAAGTTTTCAGCGACCGCTTTGGCAATTTCTTCTGCATCAATTTGTTGCGTGACCAGTTGAATCTGAGCAACGCGACTGAGATAACGCTGTGCATATCTTTCATTCTGGTAATCAACCAAAAATTGATATCGATGCATAATGAGATCATCCAGCGTCTTAATGCTTTTTTGTGGCTTGATGTGCAGGCGCTCATTCAGGATATCTGGCTGCACAGCAGCAATGCGACCGATATGGAAAGCGCGTCGTGCATTGTCTGCGGCATTGCCCAGTGCCTGAATGGTATGGTCGATAGCAGAAAGTGTGATTGGAACCTTACCAAGCTGCCATGCATAACCGATTAATACGATATTTGTTTGGTTTCTGTCACCGACCAGATCAGCCGCCATTATTTCGGCATCAATGGAATTTAATGTTTGGCAGTGTTGGTGAAGAGTCGTCGTTATCTTGGAATGATCCAGATTCAGGGTGGGAGCCCGAAGCATGGTGCCGATTTGCGTTTCATGGGTATTGAGGACGCATTTCGTTGCATTTTTTGACATCACTGTCAGTGAATTTTGTCCCGTTGCGGCTACTAAATCAGCCGCGATGACGAGATTAGCGCGCCCACGGTCAATTCTGACTTGATGTAGCTTATTCATATCATGGCATAATCGGACATGGGTGATTGCTTCACCGCCTTTTTGTGCAAAGCCCGTAAAATTGAGCAGACTGACGGAATAATTATCCGCTTCGGCCGCAATCGCCAGTAAATTCCCTGCGGTGACGATACCTGTGCCACCTACGCCGACAAGCAGGATTTCATAAGGGTTATCGCTAATGATCGGTGTTGGCTGGGGTAATTCATGGAGTAATTTGTCTAGATCGCCTTGCGGGATTATTTTACTGAGATCATGGCGTGGATTGGCATTTTCGACGGTGACAAAGCTGGGGCAAAACCCTTTCAGACAGGATAGATCGGAGTTGCAGACGTGCTGATCGATCTTGCGTTTAGTCCCCAACGGGGTTTTGACCGGGATCACTGCGAGGCAATTTGATTGTACCTGACAATCACCACACCCCTCACAGACTGACTCGTTAATCACGGCGCGTCGTGCCGCTTTCGGCTCCAGACCTCGCTTTCTCTTGCGGCGCAGCTCTGTGGCACAGGCCTGATCGTAGATAATTACGGTTACACCCGCGATTTCTCGAAAGCGTTTCTGCACCTCTTCGAGGTAATCACGTTGATAAAGCGTCACCTTAGCGGGTAGCAGGTTTTTATCCTGATATTTATCAATATTATCTGTAACGATAGCGACTTCTTTGACCCCTTCAGCCAGCATTAAGGCCGCAATCTGCGATATGGTAAGATTGCCATCCAGTGGCTGTCCTCCGGTCATTGCCACAGCCTGATTAAATAGCAATTTATAAGTAATTCGATTGCCTGCGGCTACCGATTGGCGAATGGATAAATGGCCGGAATGGAAATAGGTCCCATCGCCTAAATTCTGAAAGACATGGGGACGGTTGATAAAAGGTGAATGACCGACCCAGTCGGCACCTTCCCCTCCCATTTGGACAAAACCAAATCCCGTATTGCGATCCATCCAAGCCGCCATGACATGACACCCAATACCAATATGGGCTTGGCTGCCGTCAGGTAAACGGGTTGAAGTGCTATGGGGACACCCTGCGCAGAAATAAGGTGTGCGTTTGGGAAGCGTGAGATCGTGTGGTGTTGTTTTGGTTGCCCATTCCAGAGGAACTGAGAGAAACAAATCGAGTTTGTGTAGCCATCCAGAAAGCAGAGGAGTAATCAATGAAGGGCGTAACTCAATGTCTGCGGGCAAAAGTTGCTGGCCAAGATGGTTGTGTTTGCCTATCAGCTTAATATTTTTCTGTGAATTAACCAGATGGCGTGCCAGCAGTATCTCGACAACAGCGCTTTTCTCCTCAATAACAAAAATATCAGTGACCTGTGAAGCAAGATCGCTGAGAAGCGGCGACAGAGGATAGACTAAGCGGACATGGACAAAAGCCACCCCTTGTTTGGCGAGTTGGGAAGGCGTTAAGCCTCCGGCACGTAAGGCTTCCAGCACATCTCGATGAGCTTTGCCAACGGTGACCAGCAGGGCACGCGGATGGGCGCACGGGGCAAGGAGTTGATCGATCGGATTAGCTCTGGCGAAGGCTTCAACGGCTTGAAGTTTATAGGCCAAGCGTTTCTCAATCTGTGGGCCGGGAAGATCAGGCCAGCGCCAATGCAGCCCATCTGGCCCAGAATCGATTTCAGGTGTTTCATACTCAGGAAAGGGTTTGCTTTCTCTGATAGCACTACTTTCCACAACTTCACTGATTGCTTTAAACCCGACCCAAGCCCCACTCGCGCGTGATGCCGCCCAGCCCCATAATCCTACATCGTGATAGTCAGAAACAGATGCTGGATGCAAAATCGGCATACTCCAAGCCATTAAAGCGAGATCAGATTGATGGGACATGGAGGAGGAGACACAACCGTGGTCATCACCGAGGAGTACAAGTACCCCGCCGTGTGGTGAGGAGCCATAGGCGTTGCCATGCCTGAGCGCATCGCCAGAGCGATCCACTCCAGGCCCTTTGCCATACCACATGCCAAAGACACCGATAACATTCCGATCAGGGTCGGATTCGACTTTTTGAGTACCGATCAGTGCAGTGGCGGCGAGATCTTCATTGATGGCAGGTTGAAAGCGAATATTGGCTTGAGCAAGCTCTTTACCATGCTGCCATAATGCCTGATCTAAACGGGCTAAGGGGGAGCCTCGATATCCAGAAACAAACCCCGCAGTGTTGAGATTATGGCTTTTATCCAGTTCAGCCTGAGCGAGTAAAAGCTCAGCAAGGGCATCAGTACCTGTGACAAATTTAGATGGATAATGTCGAGTCATACACTTGGCCCTTTTTGAGGAGCATTATTGTCTAAGATACGACCAAAACTTAGCTTTAATCTATTGCCCCAGAATTATTCCGACAAGCACAAATCTTATTAGAGGTTAGTTGTATATTTAGTGTTAATTTTTAGAATCACAAATGTTTCTAAAATAGATGTATACTCTCTTTGACGAATGTTTTTTGAGCGTTTGGCATAAGAGTGCATGCAAAGGGCTTGTCATCTTCTCTGAGCGAGTCCATAATAGCGCCTATCCCTGATATGCAGATTAAAAAATAGTATTATTAATCATAAGCATTCAGGCACTTCAGGCTAAATAACAGCCATTAGCGACGCGGGAATAGCTCAGTTGGTAGAGCACAACCTTGCCAAGGTTGGGGTCGCGAGTTCGAGTCTCGTTTCCCGCTCCAATATCTTATCTATAAACTTCTACTGACTTCTTGCATTTCTCTGAAATAATGGCCTGACCCATATTTCCTATCTCAACAAAGTTCATCGAAATCTAATAACGATTAATCCTTTTAAGATTAGCAGCTATGTGATGATACCTTCTGATTATCTGGCAAACCAAGCCTGTCGGAAAAGCGCCAACTATCCCGGCGCTGACGGTCTGGGGCTAATCACCTCTCTAGTTTTCATGAAATCCTGGTATTTCAGCTAATTGTCTTTGACAAGAGGTTTCACTCCCACGGGGGCAGCAGGTAATTATGCGCAGCAACGTGGAACTCCTTACGGTGTCATTCATGGCATGTTCACATCTCCGCTTGGACTTCCTTGCACCAAGCCTCCGTACGGCACATTAAACGCTGTTGATCTTGTTTCTGGAAAAATTTTATGGCAAGTGCCTATGGGTAGCACAGAGGATACGCCCATCTTCCGAGCCATCGCCGGGTTGCATGTACCGATTGGATTGCCAACCATGGGAGGGCCGCTTGTGACTAAGAGAGGGGTCACGTTTTTCTCAGGATCGATGGACTATTATCTTCGAGCTATCGACAGCCGTAGCGGTAGCGAACTTTGGCGCAGCCGATTGCCAGTCGGGAGTCAGGCAGCTCCGATCACATACATTGGAAAAAAAACGAGAAAGCAGTTCGTTGTTGTGACCGCAGGTGGCGCGCAGCGTACAGACAAGGATCGGGGTGATTATGTCATCGCCTATACGTTGCCGTGAAACATGTAACCTCGTTCTACAAGGATACTGGCTTATCTCCAATATCAATATAGGGTATGGTGATGTCTAAAGACGATCTTTCCATTCTATCAGCGACTGAAATTTCCAAGCTTGTGCATCAAAAGGATGTTTCTGTCAGAGAAGTTGCTACTGCAGTGATTGCAAGACTTGACGGTGTCAACCCTCATATTAATGCGGTTGTTGAATATCGGCCGGAAGAGATTATGAGACGTGCTGAAGAGCTCGATATTGCACTTGCAAAAGGTGAGAGTGTGGGAACTCTCGCAGGTGTCCCTGTAACCATAAAAGCGAGCATAGATCAAATTGGGTTTGCAACGACAGACGGAGTCCGGGCCAGAGAACATGAGTTCCCTCCCTCCAACAGTGCGGTTGTCGATCACTTGCTGAAATCCGGGGCATTACTTATAGGGCGTACGAATACCGCTGCTTTTAGCTATCGTTGGTTCACCGAAAATCGTCTATATGGATCAACGAGAAATCCGCATAATCCTTCTTTAACACCTGGAGGATCCTCTGGTGGTGCCGCAGCAGCAGTTGCGGCAGGTCTTGGTGCAATTGCGATAGGGACCGATTTGGCAGGTTCTATCCGGTATCCAGCGTATGCCTGCGGGGTTCATGGTTTGCGTCCTTCTTTCGGGCGAGTGGCGAGATTCAATCCGACTGATCCTGAAAAAGTGCCGATAGGGGTGCAGTTAATGGCTGTCACTGGGCCTGTTGCCAGGACTGTCAATGATTTGCGTCTAGCGATGGATGTCATTGCTAGAGAGGATATCCGCGATCCTTGGTGGGTACCAGCGCCCATGGTGGGTTACGATGCCCCGAAATGTGCAGCGTTCTGCGTGCGGCCAAATGGATTGGATACCCAGCCAGACGTCGCGGACGCACTTTATGATGCCGCAGGAAAACTGCGTGATGCAGGCTGGACAGTCGTCGAGTTGGAGGATATTCCCTCTCTCCGTTCAGCTTCGGATATTCAACTGACCCTATGGTTGGGTGAAGATTATGAGGGTCAACTCTTAGCGGTACAGGAAGACGGAGATTCCGGTGCGCTGAACTTCTTGAACATGTATCGTGAATTTGCGCATTCCGTGTCTCTGGTCAATTACTCTTCGGCATTGAGTCAACTTCATACGATTGCATGTGAATGGCAACAATTTCTCTCTGAAAAGTTTGCGGTGATCCTTTTACCGAGTTCAGCAGAATTGCCATTCTCTAATAATCTGGATCTTGAATGTGAAACTTCATTTATGCGGGTCTGGAATAGTCAAATGCCAATGCTTACGCTCCCTGTTACAGGGCTCCCTTGTGTCAATCTCCGGACAAATTTGATTTCCACTCCTTCCGGGGAAACGATACCCGTGGGTATTCAGATAGTAAGTGCGCGCTTTCGAGAAGATCTATGCCTGAAAGCAGCAGAGGATATTGAAAAAAGGGGAGAACCTGTCGAAGTTGTCACCCCGTGAGCGTTATAGCGGTGCTACCTTAGCCCTATGTTGCTGGATGTAGGATATTTCTGGATCAATGTGGCCCGTGTAAGGCATATGGGAAATGCTTATAGACCGATAAAAGAAACGATCATCGGCTTTACACGAGGCCTCACATGGCGTCCGAATCCAGAGATGTCGGTCTTTCTGGTTGTTGAGTGGCAAAATATTCAGGCGAATTCTATCGTAACGGTGAAATATTTCTCAGGAGAAGTTATTATAATTTTATATTAATGAAATAAATATACTGGGATATATAAATTAAGATAAAAAATAAAGTCTGGGAAATAAATAAAAATTGATATTTTAATTCATTATATTTAATAAGCCCCATGCGAAATTCTAACTTTTGTTAATTAAATTAATCTTCCTGTTATTAGTTATTATGATAATGTTGGAATTTGATATCGCTTTTATAGCTAATTCACAGGAATATATCTCAGTATTTATCGAAATATAGAATGGTATCGGAAATATGAAAATTTGGCAATGCTAATGAAATAGATTTCTCTCACATATTAAGAACGGTGATTCACTTCATGATAATGGAGGAATAATTATCTTTGTATATTAACCGCTCTTTACTGAATAGAAAGATTTTTTTTCTTGACTTTTAAAAGTCGTGATCAGTGATAGGAGAGTAAAAAAGATGATGAGAACCGGAGAAAGATATATCGATGATTTACGTGATGGACGAGCTATTTTTATTAATGGAGAGGTGGTCACGAATCATGTGGATCATCCTGCATTCAGAAATACGATCAGGTCGGTTGCGAATCTGTATGATTATCAAATCGAACATGCCGACAGAATGATGTTTATGACAGAGGCGGGTAATCAAATTAGCCTATATTGGCAACTGCCTTCTACACCTGAAAAATTGATTGCACGTGGTCGGGCTGAATATGAACTGGCCACACAGAGTGTTGGCTGGCTCGGAAGAAGCCCCGATAACGTGTCGTCGGTGCTTACTGGGATGATGACTCATATCGAGGTATTTGAAGATTATTCGCAAGAGCGGGCTGATGCTCTACGGAATTATTTTACCTATGTGAGTGAGAAAAACCTCTATTTGACTTATGCACTGGTTAACCCTCAGGGAGATCGCTCAAAGGCTCCTGGTGAACATACCAAGAATATTTATCACACTCTGGGTGTGGTGGAAAAGAATGCCAAGGGAATTATTGTCAGAGGTGCAAAAATGCTTGCTACGGGAGCACCGCTGGCTGATGAAATTCTGATTGGTGTGCATAATCCACTTAAACCTGGGATTGATGAGCGGTATGCGGTTTCTTTTGCCATGCCACTTAATGCGAAAGGCATCAAGATTATTTCAAGGCGTTCATATGAATTAGGCGTAAATCCCAAAGATTATCCGCTGTCGTATCGGTTCGATGAAAATGACTCAATTATCTATTTTGATGATGTCTTAGTGCCTTGGGAACGGGTATTTATTTTTGAGGATATAGAGATGTGCCGTCGGCAATTTAAGGAAACTGCTGCGGAAGTACTGATGGATACTCAAAGTCAGGCCCGTTATGCGGTGAAATTGCATTTTCTGGCGGGGCTAGCGATGGCAATGGCAGAAACAAACGGTGTTTGCGAATATCCTACGGTAAGAGAATCTCTTGCTAAACTTGCGTGTTATGCGATGAATATTGAAGGGTTGTTTAATAGTTTGATCCATAATCCGAGAGTCGATAACGGGTTTTATATTCCTGATCGAACACAGCTTTATGCGTGTCAAATTATTGCTCAGGAAATATATCCAAAGGTATTGGAAACGATAAGGAAACTCGCGGGTGGCGGTGTTTTGATGCTGCCATCAAGTGAAGCAGATTTGGAGAATGATGAAATTTTACGCATTATTGAGAAAACACAATATTCATCTGTTGCTTCCCCTGTTGAAAGAGTCAGGCTGATGAAACTGGTATGGGATGCAGTGGGGTCAGAATTTGCTTCAAGGCATTTGCAATATGAGATGTTTTATACCGGTGCTTCTTACTTTGCGCTAGAGCGTCTTTATACAAAATATGATTGGAAATCATCGAAGGAATTGGTTGAAAAGATAAAAGCGCTCTAGTCTGATTTTTATCCTATTGTCGCAGTAGGTAAGGGGAGAGTGCCAGCGGGGAGATGTTGGCACTTTTTGCTGGAGGTTAGCGTTATTTGCCCTTAACTGCCTGCTCCGTACTATCTATCACCACCATAAATAAATTGTTGATAAAGCACTTGCTATCCAGATTTAACAAGTCCATAATGCCGCCTCATTTTTGAATAGGCAGAGGAAAATTTCTCCACCAGCGTCTAGAATGTGAGAGTGGATTCTGGTTTTACTGCTTATTTCTGATATTTTCCACTGAAATACAATTACTGTTTTTTATCCACAGTATTTAACCTTACTGCCATATTGACTTGTCTGATGACGCTCTATTTGCTACACAGAGTTATCCACAGTCGGTATTTCCGTATCTGTGTTTTTTGACCCATCATTTAAAATAATAAATCATATTTAACTTATTGATAAGTTAACGTAATTAGCTCCATTTAAAAAGATATTGATTAATATTTAAACTCTCTTTGTCTGTTGATCAACAAGGCATTTTTATTTTATTCACAAGAAAATAGACGGGTTTTTTGACAGTAAATTCGGCTGGTTGATTATTAAGCATCTCTGGGTAGCCCTTTGGTAATTGCCCGAATTAATCGCTTCTGCTGTGATGTTTGAACTTCAATCGTATTGGCATTGCGGCGAGTTATTTGCTGATCGATGGCCCAGTGGATATGTTCATCCAGTACCTCACTTAAACCGATTCTTTTTTCCAGTGCCAGCACGATATTATCCTGATAAAGGGCATTACCCAAAGCAACGGAAATATTGCGCAGCCAGCGTAAATAACCAATACGGCGGATTGCCGATCCTTCTGTAATGCGTAGAAACTTTTCTTCGCTCCAACTGAATAAATCAAGTAATTTTGGTGTGTGCAGGGCTGCACGAGGGCTGAAATCGACTTCATCCGTTAATTGTGAAAAACGATTCCATGGGCAAATAAGCTGACAATCGTCACAACCATAAATCCGGTTGCCCATTAACGGGCGCAACTCTTCAGGGATAACGCCATCCAATTCAATGGTCAGATAAGAAATACAGCGCCGTGCATCAATGGTATAAGGTTCAACAATGGCACCTGTTGGGCAGGTCGTCATACAGGCAACGCAACGCCCGCATTGCTCCTCTTGCGGGGCATCTATGGGAAGGGGAAGGTTAATCAACAATTCGCCGAGGAAAAACCACGAACCCGATTCCCGATTCAATATAAGTGAGTGTTTACCAACCCAGCCGAGACCAGCCTTGGCCGCCAAGGGGCGCTCCATGATCGGGGCAGAATCGACAAAAGGCCGAAAATTCAGAGTTCCCTGATATTCATGAGCACTACAATAGTCTTGAATCTGCTCACCGAGTTTTTTGAGTCGTTGACGCAATAGCTTGTGGTAGTCTCTGCCCAGTGAATAGCGGCTGACATAACCCAACTCAGGATTATTCAGTGTACTGGCAAAAGCGGCTTTGGCTGGCAGGTAATTCATGCGCACACTGATGACCCGCAAGGTGTCAGGTAGTAGTTCATGGGGACGGGCGCGCATCATGCCGTGACGCGCCATCCAATCCATTTCGCCGTGGTATTGCTTATCAAGCCATTCCTGTAGTTTGGGTTCTTCTGTGGATAAATCGGTGTCACAGATACCGACTTGTTGAAAGCCAAGGGAAAGGCCCCATTGTTTGATGTTTGCTGTCAGAAGATTCAGATCGAGAGGGATTGCCATTGAATATCAAATTACTGCTGCAAAGGGGGCGTAGTTTAGCACACAGCGGATTGAATACAAAAAGTGCGGTACGTGGCAGTACTACGGAGCAGAAGATGTTAAATGATAATGGCTGAGTTATGTTATGGTTATTGGTTAAACTATTTAACTGATAAACCTAAATCTCATTAGGCTCTAATTCAATAAATAAAATAGATACTTTTCGATGAAAGAACTCGTTTTATTACTTCCAAATGAAAATGCCACGGTTGCATTGGGCAATGCAGTGGCGGCAACCGGCGATCGCGGCTATGTTATTTATTTATATGGCGATTTAGGTGCCGGAAAAACGACATTTAGTCGTGGCTTCCTACAGGCGCTCGGCCATCAGGGACATGTGAAGAGCCCGACTTATACACTGGTTGAACCTTATGCTTTGCAACCGCGGCCTGTTTATCACTTTGATCTTTACCGTCTGGCTGATCCTGAAGAACTGGAATTTATGGGCATTCGTGATTATTTCCATCAGGATGCTATTTGTCTGGTGGAATGGCCTCAACAGGGCGCAGGGTTTTTACCTGATGCCGATATTGAGCTGCATTTGAGCTATGACAGTGAAGGGCGGCACGCGCGTTTTGTGGCGTTATCTGAATATGGTGAAAATCTGCTGGATAATCTGAAGTCCTTATGAAGGAATACCCGACCATGATGAATGCTTTCTTTGTGAAAGTGATAAAAAGATGGCAAGCCCATTGGGTGATGTCCTGTGCATTGTTTGTCATGTTGAGTCAACTGATCATGATGACGGCGACAGCGGCTACGTTGTCGAATATTCATGTGAATAATAGCCCATCTGAAGCTACCGTAACGTTGGGATTCACAGGCGGGCATCCTGATTATCGGTTTTTCCCCCTGCATGCTCCTGAGCGGTTGGTGGTGGATATTCGTCAGTCTGGTCATGTCATGGGACTGCCAATGCGTTTATCAGGCCAGGATCTGGTGAAAGTGATTCGAACCAGTCAGTCCCCTGATGCACAGCATAAGCGGTTTGTATTGGAATTGGCACATCAGGCTACCGCGACTTCTTCAGTGAAAGGAGCCGCCAGTGAATATCAGGTGGTTTTTACGTTGCAAGCTAATAGTGCAGCAGCTAAGAGTACAGCGAATAGCACCTCAATGCTTAAGGGAAATACTTCATTACATGAAAGTAAGCAATTACTAGCTAATAATGCTCAGTCACCGAAGCAGGAAACAAAGCCTACTCCGGCTCATCATGGGCAGGGAGTGAAAAAGCAGGTAGCTAAGGCAGCACAGGGAAAATATCCGATTGTGATTGCCATTGACGCAGGGCATGGTGGGACAGACCCAGGCGCCATCGGGCAAGGGGGATTGAAGGAAAAAAACGTGACCATCAGCGTTGCACGCAAGCTGGAAGTACTTTTACGCAATGATCCCATGTTCAAGCCTGTTTTGACGAGGGATGGCGATTATTTTATCTCAGTTGCCGGACGTTCTGAGGTCGCCCGTAAGCACAAAGCCAATATGCTGGTGTCTATTCATGCGGATGCAGCACCTAATCGCAGCGCCAGAGGGGCTTCTGTTTGGGTACTATCCAACCGTCGCGCAAACAGTGAATTGGGGAATTGGCTGGAGCAGCACGAGAAACAATCGGAATTGTTGGGCGGTGCGGGAGATGTTCTATCCAATGGTGTTAATCCTCTATTGAGTCAGGCTGTGTTAGATTTGCAGTTTGGTCATTCCCAGAGAGTGGGCTATGACGTTGCTGTTCAAGTATTGAGTCAGTTAACTAGCATTGGATCTTTGCATAAGCGCACGCCAGAACATGCAAGCCTTGGTGTGTTACGTTCACCGGATATTCCTTCCATCTTAGTGGAAACGGGTTTTATCAGTCATTTATCCGAAGAGAAGCTGCTGGGGTCTAATGATTATCAGGAGAAATTGGCACAAGCCATTCATCTTGGGCTGCGCTACTATTTTCAGGCTCATCCGTTGCAGACTTCTCCAATGTAATACTAAACCGTAAATAAGGTTGAATATGGCTATCAGGATCTTACCCCCACAATTAGCAAATCAGATTGCTGCTGGTGAAGTGGTTGAGCGCCCTGCATCGGTGGTGAAAGAATTGGTGGAAAATAGCCTTGATGCCGGCGCTACCCGCATTGATATTGAGATTGAGCGCGGTGGTGCGAAATTAATCCGCATTCGTGATAACGGCTGTGGGATCGACCAGCAAGATCTGACATTGGCATTGGCACGTCATGCCACCAGTAAAATCGCTTCGCTTGATGATTTGGAGGCGATTGTCAGTATGGGATTCCGTGGGGAAGCACTGGCCAGTATCAGCTCGGTTTCACGATTGACTCTGACTTCCCGTACTGAAAGCCAGACAGAAGCGTGGCAGGCTTACGCCGAAGGCCGTGATATGGAAGTCACCGTAAAACCCGCAGCCCATCCCGTCGGTACGACGGTTGAAGTATTGGACCTGTTTTATAACACGCCAGCACGTCGCAAATTCCTGAGAACAGAAAAAACCGAGTTCGGGCATCTTGATGAAGTGGTGCGCAGGATAGCTCTGGCACGGTTGGATGTGGCGATCAACCTGCATCACAACGGCAAATTGGTTCGTCAGTATCGTCCAGCGAAAGAAGAATCTCAGCATGAGCGGCGTTTGGCGGCCATTTGCGGAATGGCGTTTGTGCAGCAGGCTCTTGCGCTGTCGTGGCAGCATGACTCCTTGTCCATTAAAGGATGGGTTGCTGATCCCATGAATGATACTGCTGGGGGCGATATTCAGTATTGTTATGTCAATGGACGTATGATGCGGGATCGGCTGATTAATCATGCTATCCGCCAGGCTTATCAAGATTTGCTTCAGGGAGAGAAGCAGCCTGCTTATGTATTGTATCTGGAGATCGATCCGCATCAGGTTGATGTCAATGTGCATCCAGCGAAGCATGAGGTACGCTTCCATCAGGCACGTCTGGTGCATGATTTTATTTATCAGGGTGTGGCAGCGGTATTGAAACAGCGGGGGAAGGGAGCTGAACTGGCGCTTGGCTGTGAGGAGCCGGCTGCCAGTTGGGTGCCGGAAAACCGTCCTTCTGCGGGAGAGAACCATTTTCTCCAGCAAAATACGGCGTCACCGAAGGCATCACAGCCTTCTCGCGTCGCGACTTCTCCCTTGGTTTCGTCTGGGGGGCATGACAAAGAACAGCCTCAGCTTGATCGCCCGCATTCTGGCAATGACACGCGGCAACTTCATCATGGGGAAAATTACCAGAAGAAACAGGGCGAGTTGTACCAAAAAATGATGCAATTTGCACCAGAGGAGAAACGACCGCTGTTTCCTGAACGAGCTGTCTCTGTGAGGGAAAAAGCCGCGCCAGTTCCTGTTTATGCAGCACTTGTGCAGGGAAAAAACAATAGTTACAGTTTTGGCAAAGTCTTGAGCATCCATGCTGCCAGTTATGCCTTGATTGAGTCTCCGTTGGGGATTGGGCTACTATCTTTGCCAGTTGCTGAGCGCTGGCTGAAACAGGTGCAGTTGACGCCAGGGGAGCTAGGGCTTAAATCGCAGCCGCTACTGATCCCGCTGAAACTTTCTCTCAGTCAGGCAGAAATCGACGCTTTAAAGCAGAATAGTGAGCTATTGAAGACTTTCGGTATTGAATCTACAGTCGCACATGGAAAAGTAACTATTCATGCGGTATCGTTGCCACTGCGTCAACAGAACCTGCCGAAACTCCTGCCGGAGCTGTTGAACTATCTAGTGGAACAACCCTCGGCCTGTGCTGAACAGGTAGCGATTTGGCTCTCCCGTCACGTTGGGAGCGAACATGAAACGTGGAACGTTGCGCAAGCTGTCCAGCTTTTAGCTGACGTCGAGCGTCTTTGCCCTCAATTGGTGGAATCCCCGCCAGGGGGCTTATTACAGTTAATTGATTTACAAGCAGTGGTGGCACTTCTCAATCATGAGTGATTTAAAAACTCAACACCTGCCGACAGCCATTTTCATCATGGGGCCGACAGCTTCAGGAAAAACGGCGTTATCGATCGCCTTGCGTCAGCATCTTCCTGTTGAATTAATCAGCGTTGATTCTGCGTTGATTTATCGTGGAATGAATATTGGCACTGCGAAACCTACCGCAGCAGAGCAGGCACAGGCACCTCATCGTCTGATTGACATTCTCGATCCCGCTGAAATTTATTCCGCTGCTGATTTCCGCCGTGATGCTCTGAAAGAAATGGCTGATATCACGGCTGCTGGGAGAATTCCCCTCCTAGTTGGCGGAACCATGCTATATTTCAAAGCATTGCTGGAAGGATTATCGCCCTTACCCTCTTCTAATCCTGAGATCCGGGCGCAGATCGAGCAACAGGCGGCCGAACATGGGTGGGAAGCCTTGCATCGGCAATTGCAGGAAATTGACCCCGTTGCAGCAGCAAGAATTCACCCAAATGATCCACAACGTCTCACTCGTGCACTGGAAGTTTTTCGAATTTCGGGTAAAACTCTAACTGCATTGACTGAAACGTCTGGAGAAATATTGCCTTATTGTGTTCATCAATTTGCGATCGCACCTGCAAGCCGTGAAATTTTGCATCAGCGCATCGCCGCCCGTTTTGAACAAATGATCAAATCAGGGTTTGAAGATGAAGTAAAAGCGCTTTATGCTCGTAGTGATTTGCATACAGATTTACCTTCCATTCGTTGTGTTGGTTATCGTCAAATGTGGTCTTACCTTTCAGGCGAAATCTCTCATGATGAGATGGTTTATCGTGGCATCTGTGCGACACGCCAGCTAGCGAAGCGCCAGATCACGTGGCTCAGAAGTTGGGACAATGTGACTTGGTTGGACAGTGACCAACCTGAACAGGCACTGAATACAGTGATGCAGGTTATTAGTACATAAATTCATTGATTGTGTACAATTGATCAGTACAAAGCGTTATTTTTGAGTAGTTACTTTTTCGAACCAACAGGTTCTTAGTTAAGAACAACAAAATAAGGAAAATATAGAATGGCTAAGGGGCAATCTTTGCAAGATCCATTCCTGAACGCGTTACGGCGTGAAAGGGTCCCGGTTTCTATTTATTTGGTCAACGGCATCAAGTTACAGGGTCAGATTGAATCTTTTGACCAATTTGTCATTTTACTGAAAAACACGGTCAGTCAGATGGTTTATAAACATGCCATTTCAACTGTTGTGCCTTCCCGTCCTGTGTCTCACCACGGCAATAATCCGAACGTGACGACTGGCGTTGGAAATTATCATGCTGGCGCTAACCCAGCAGCACCACAGGAAAGTGATGGCGCTGAATAAATCAGTGTCCGTGCCTGACGTAAATAAAAACATAGGTAGGGAGACTTTACCTATGTTTTTTCCTATGGATTTCTACTTAGCCTGAGGGGTTGCACCGTTGTTTGATCGTTATGAAGGCGGAGAATTAGCCGTTCTGGTGCATGTTTTTTTCTCACAGGAAAAAGATACGGAAAATCTCAATGAATTTGAATCATTGGTGACTTCCGCAGGTGTTTCTCCTGTGCAGATTGTGACGGGAAGCAGAAAGGCGCCCAATCCGAAATATTTTGTCGGAGAAGGCAAGGCAGAGGAAATTGCTGAGGCTGTCAAGAACAGCGGTGCAGATGTGGTCTTGTTCAACCATACACTAAGCCCTGCCCAGGAACGCAATCTTGAACGTCTTTGCCAATGTCGTGTCGTTGATCGCACGGGTGTGATCTTGGATATTTTTGCCCAACGGGCAAGAACGCACGAAGGTAAGTTGCAAGTCGAGTTGGCACAATTACGTCATTTATCTACCCGTCTGGTTCGGGGCTGGACTCACCTTGAACGTCAGAAAGGGGGAATCGGTCTGCGTGGCCCAGGGGAAACTCAGCTAGAAACTGACCGCCGCCTGCTGCGTGACAAAATCAAGCAGATTTTGGGGCGTCTCGGCAAAGTTGAAAAACAGCGCGATCAGGGGCGTCAGGCACGTAATAAAGCTGATATTCCCACTGTTTCTCTTGTTGGTTATACCAATGCGGGAAAATCAAGTTTATTCAACCGGATAACTTCGGCTGAGGTGTATACTGCCGATCAACTTTTTGCTACCCTCGATCCCACTTTGCGCCGGATAGACGTGAATGACGTCGGTACAGTTGTTTTGGCGGATACCGTGGGTTTTATTCGCCACTTACCCCATGATTTGGTTGCGGCGTTTAAAGCTACTTTGCAGGAAACCCGGCAGGCAAGATTGCTGCTGCATGTTGTGGATGCGGCAGACAGCCGTCTGGACGAAAACATTGTTGCAGTGGACAGTGTTCTGGAAGAAATTGAAGCCAATGAGATCCCTTCCTTGTTGGTGATGAATAAAATCGATATGTTGGAAGATTTTGTTCCACGCATTGATCGCGATGAGGAAAACCGCCCAATAAGAGTCTGGTTATCCGCACAGACTGGAGAAGGTATCCCGCTGTTATTTCAGGTGTTGACCGAATATCTTTCAGGTGAAATTGCACACTATGAATTGCATTTGCCGCCTGAGGCGGGGCGTTTGCGCAGTCGTTTTTACCAGCTTCAGGCCATTGAACGTGAATGGATAGAAGACAGTGGCCAAATTGGTATTGAAGTCAGGATGCCGATGGTTGATTGGCGCCGACTATGTAAACAAGAATTGAATTTACTTGACTATGTTGTCTGATTGATTGGCTCAGGAAGACAAACAAGGTATCATTTTGTCAGCCATTTCAAGGCGCTTATAGTCATGTAGTAGCTGTAATGGGATGGCGGTGATGGAATGACTGTGCCAGAATTGCAGTGACAGAATCAGTACTGTCAAAAACATCACCCAAAAATATTGGTTGCTTACTAAAACGACGAAATCTGTCGTTTCTGACCACAGAGGCCGCTGTCAGACCTGTCAGGGACAGGCAATGGCCTGTGAAGTGGGAAGCCTCATCCGTTAGGGTGGAGAGCAGTCACCTCTGAAAAACCAGTGAAAAACTAAAAAGTGGAGCTAAAACATGGCGTGGAATCAGCCCGGTAATAACGGACAGGACCGCGACCCGTGGGGAAGCAGCAATAATAATGGCGGCAACTCCGGCGGCAACAATAAAGGTGGTCGAAACCGTGGGGCAACTGATCTCGACGATCTATTCCGTAAGCTGAGTGAAAAACTCGGTGGTTTCGGTGGAAAAAAAGGTGGAAATGGTTCTGAGCAGGGCCCTAAATTTGGTGGCCGTATTATTGGTCTTGCCGTTGCTGTTGCCGTTGCTGTCTGGGTTGTAAGTGGGTTCTATACTATCAAAGAAACAGAGCGTGGCGTTGTTATCCGATTGGGTAAATTCAGCCATGTTGTGCAGCCTGGCTTGAACTGGAAAATGACGTTTATCGATCGAGTCCGAGCCGTTAACGTTGAATCTGTTCGCGAATTGGCGACAGCGGGTGTCATGCTGACATCGGATGAAAACGTAGTACGTGCTGAAATGAACGTACAGTATCGTGTGACCGACCCTGCGGCTTATCTTTTCAATGTCACCAGCCCGGACAACAGCCTGAGCCAAGCGACTGACAGCGCAGTGCGTGGTGTTGTAGGCAAATACACCATGGAAAAAATCCTGACGGCAGATCGTACCATCGTGCGTAACGATACCCAGAAAGTACTGGAAGAAACCATTCGTCCATACAACATGGGGATCACGCTGCTTGATGTTAACTTCCAGACTGCCCGTCCACCAGAAGAGGTGCAAGTGGCATTTGATGATGTTATCGCCGCACGTGAGGAAGAGCAAAAAACCATTCGTGAAGCTGAATCCTACAAAAATGCTGTTTTGCCTATGGCTAAGGGTGATGCTCAACGCATGATTGAAGATGCCAGAGCCTATAAAGTCAGTGTGGTATTGAATGCTCAGGGTGAAGTGGCAAGTTTTGCCAAAATTCTGCCTGAGTATAAAGCTGCACCGGAAATTACCCGTGAGCGTCTTTACATTGAAACGATGGAGTATGTTCTGAGCAATACCCGTAAGGTCATTGCAAACGAAAAGAGCAATAACATGCTGGTACTGCCATTGGATCAGGTTTTGCGTAAACAAACTGAAGTACCGAAAACGCAGTCATCAGATGCAAAAGTAGCGCCAGAGAAGAGCGGTTCTACAAATTTTACACCTGAACAAGGACAAACAGGTTATAGCAACTCCAGTTATAATCATTCTAGCTATGGCAATCCCAGTAGCCTGCGTGGTGAGACGCCAAGACAAGGGAGACCATAATCATGCGTAAGTCATTCGTCTTTGCTATTGCCGTTATATTGATTGTGCTGTATACGTCGATATTCATCGTGTACGAAGGTCAGCGCGGTATTGTACTGCGTTTTGGTAAGGTTGCGCGTGATGCGGAAAATAAACCACTGGTTTATCAGCCTGGTCTGCATTTTAAAATTCCATTTATCGAGACAGTCAAAACGCTTGATGCCCGTATCCAGACTATGGATATCAAAGCTGACCGTTTCCTGACGCGTGAAAATAAAGACTTGATTGTTGATTCTTACCTGAAATGGCGCATTAAAGATTTCAGCCGCTATTATCTGGCGACAGGTAATGGAGAAATTGCTCAGGCTGAACTGTTGCTAAAGCGTAAATTCAGTGACCGTCTGCGTTCTGAAATCGGTCGTTTGGATGTGCGTGGTATTGTGACGGATTCCCGTGGTCGTTTAACTACCGATGTGCGTAATTCTTTGAACCTGGGGACAAGTGATGGTGATACGGCAGAAACAGCGGACAATCCGGTTGCTTCGGCTGCGGCTAGTGTAGGGCAGGAAACGAAAAGCAAACAGCCCGTTCTGAACCAGAACAGTATGGCCGAGCTGGGCATTGAGGTTGTGGATGTGCGTATCAAACAGATCAACCTGCCACAGGAAATTTCAGAAGCAATTTATCAGCGTATGCGTGCAGATCGTGAAGCTGAAGCACGTCTCCTGCGCTCACAAGGTTTGGAAGAAGCTGAAAAGATCCGTGCAGTAGCAGATAAAACAGCAACTGAAATTAAAGCTAAGTCGAATAGCGAGGCACTTATCCTGCGTGGAGAAGGTGATGCGGAAGCGGCCAAGCTGTTTGCCGATGCGTTCAACAAAGATCCTGAATTCTATGCGTTCATCCGTAGCCTGCGTGCTTATGAGAAGAGCTTCAAGAAGGATGGCAATGACATCATGGTACTCAGTCCAGATAGCGATTTCTTCCGTTATATGAAAGCGCCAGTTAAGCAGCACAGTAATACCAATGACTGAGTCGTTCAGATAGGCGAATTGCCTTAATGAACAAAAGGAAATCTAACGCGGCGGAATGAGTGACCGCTGCCTAAGCCACTGTAAGAAAACTTGCAGTGGCTTTTTTGTTACTACCATCATTACGAATGCTTACTTAACAGCCCGTTAATATGACGAAACGAAATAACAGAAGTGAGAAAAAATACTGAAAGGTGCTAAATGAGATGGTAGAATCCATTTTTAAGCAACCGAGTGAACTTTTGAAATGGGTAAGAACGTTGTCGTATTGGGCACCCAATGGGGTGACGAGGGCAAGGGTAAAATCGTCGACTTGCTGACTGAACGAGCTAAGTACGTGGTTCGTTATCAGGGGGGCCACAATGCGGGCCATACACTAGTCATCAACGGTGAAAAAACCGTTCTCCACTTAATCCCATCCGGGATCTTGCGTGAAAATGTCATTAGCATTATCGCAAATGGGGTCGTTTTAGCACCAGATGCTTTGATGAAAGAAATGAAAGCGCTTGAATCACGTGGGGTTCCTGTACGTGAACGCCTGCTTATTTCTGAAGCCTGTCCGTTGATCCTGCCTTATCATGTTGCGCTGGACAATGCCCGCGAGAAAGCGCGTGGCGCCAAGGCGATTGGTACAACTGGCCGTGGTATCGGGCCTGCATACGAAGATAAAGTAGCACGCCGTGGCCTGCGAGTAGGTGATTTGTTTGATAAAGAAACTTTCGCGGTCAAACTGAAAGAAATCATCGAGTATCACAACTTCCAACTGGTTAACTACTACAACGAGCCTGCTGTTGATTATCAGAAAACACTGGATGATATTCTGGCGGTTGCGGATATCCTGACAAACATGGTAGTTGACGTTTCTGACCTGCTCTATAAGGCAACTCAGAAAGGTGAACTGGTGATGTTCGAAGGTGCACAGGGTACGCTGTTGGATATCGACCACGGTACCTATCCTTATGTGACTTCTTCTAATACCACCGCAGGTGGCGTTGCAACAGGTTCTGGTCTGGGTCCACGCTACGTTGACTATGTTCTGGGTATTATCAAAGCCTACTCTACCCGTGTTGGTGCAGGTCCATTCCCAACTGAACTGTTTGATGAAACCGGCGAGTACCTGCGTCAGAAAGGGCAAGAATTTGGTGCCACAACTGGCCGTAGCCGTCGTACCGGCTGGCTGGATATCGTTGCCATTCGTCGTGCGATCCAAATCAACTCCCTGTCTGGTTTTTGCATGACCAAACTGGATGTGCTTGATGGCCTGAAAGAAGTGAAAATCTGTATTGGTTATCGTATGCCTGATGGCAGCGTGATTGACACTACGCCATTGGCAGCAGAAAACTGGGAAGGTCTTGAAGCAGTGTATGAAACTCTGCCTGGTTGGGATGAAAGCACTTTCGGCGTGAAAGATCACAGCCTGCTGCCAGAAGCAGCACTGAGCTACATCAAGCGTGTTGAAGAACTGACTGGCGTTCCTGTTGATATTATTTCTACTGGCCCAGATCGTGCTGAAACCATGATCCTGCGTGATCCATTTGATGCTTGATTGATAGTTTAATCTTTTAAGCATGTATAACCGGGCTTTATGCCCGGTTTTTACTTTTTGGGGATAGGCTTTTGGGCGAGAGGTTATAAAACGCAGCTCGTTTTGCTTAATTTTTAAAATGACCACATAATGTGAACAGATAATGATAAACCAATAAACATATATTTTATTTCTTGGTTCTAAATAACCGCTGTTATATCCAGTCGCCCAGAGGTGAGTGTGCAGTTAACCAGTTTTACCGATTATGGCTTGCGCGCCCTGATTTATATGGCTTCTCTGCCTGAAGGTCAGATGACTAGCATTACCGAAGTGACTGAAGTTTATGGTGTTTCACGTAATCATATGGTGAAGATAATTAACCAGCTCAGTAATTTAGGTCTAGTTAATGCTGTCAGGGGAAAAAATGGCGGCATTAGTCTGGGTAAGCCTGCCAGCGAGATCAAAATTGGCGATGTAGTCCGTTCACTGGAGCCGCTTTCATTGGTTAACTGTAGTGCTTGCTATATCACGCCTGCATGTCGCTTAAAATTAGTGTTGAATCAAGCGGTAGAAAATTTTTTGCAAGAGTTGGATAAACATACTTTGGCCGATATGGTCAAAGACAATCGTCCCCTTTATCAGTTGCTTCTGGCTAAGTGAAGCGAGAATGAAGCACGGGGAACAACAGCTTGCTGATGACAACAGAGGAATTACGATGTCAAAAGATCCTTTTCAGGAACGAGAAGCTGAAAAATACGAATCTCCTATCCCAAGCCGTGAATACATCTTGGATATCCTTTCTAAACACACCACTCCGGTAAGCCGTCAGGAATTAGCAAAAGAACTTCAGTTAACCAGTGCAGATGCACAGGAAGCGTTTCGACGTCGCCTGCGGGCAATGGAGCGTGATGGACAGTTGATTTTCACTCGTCGTCAATGTTATGCGTTGCCGGAAAGACTGGATTTGTTGAAAGGTACGGTGATTGGACACCGTGATGGTTACGGTTTCCTGCGTGCGGAAGGCCACAAAGAAGATTTTTATCTGCCAGCAGAACAAATGAAAATGGCAATTCATGGCGATGTCATATTGGCACAGCCTTTGAAACCAGACCGCAAAGGTCGCGTTGAAGTGCGTATCGTTCGAGTATTGGAGCCAAAGAACAGTCAGATTGTCGGGCGATATTTTGTCGATGCAGGTATGGGATTCGTTGTCCCTGATGACAGTCGGCTAAGTTTCGATATCTTGATCCCAAAAGAAGAAATTTGCGGTGCAAGAATGGGCAATGTCGTCGTCGTTGAATTGACGAGTCGTCCGGCCCGCCGAATTAAAGCTATCGGCAAGATCGTTGAAGTGCTCGGTGAAACGATGGGAACGAACATGGCGGTTGAAATTGCGCTTCGTACCCATGAAATTCCACATAGCTGGCCACCAATGGTAGAAAAACAGGTGGTCGATCTCGATGAAAATGTACCGGAATCGGCGAAAAAAGGCCGTGTTGACCTGCGTGAACTGCCACTGGTTACGATTGATGGTGAAGACGCCCGTGACTTTGATGATGCAGTTTATTGTGAAAGAAAACGTGGCGGCGGTTGGCGTTTATGGGTAGCGATTGCGGATGTCAGCTATTATGTTCGTCCGCAAACACCTCTGGATACAGAAGCGCGTAGCCGTGGTAACTCAGTCTATTTCCCATCTCAAGTCGTACCGATGTTGCCGGAAATTCTGTCGAATGGACTGTGTTCTCTGAACCCGGAAGTCGATCGCTTGTGCATGGTGTGTGAAATGACCATTTCCGCCCAAGGCAAGCTGTCTTCCTATAAGTTCTATGAAGCTGTGATGAACTCTCATGCCCGTTTGACTTACACCAAGGTATGGAAAATATTGCAGGGCGATCAAGAGCTGCGTGAACATTACCAGCCGTTGGTGACGAATATTGAGTATCTGCATGAGCTTTATCAGGCACTGGAGCAAGCGCGGGAGCAGCGTGGAGCCATTTCGTTTGAATCTGAAGAAGCGAAATTTATCTTTAACGCAGAACGTCGCATTGAGCGTATTGAACCCGTTACGCGCAACGATGCCCATAAATTGATCGAAGAATGCATGATTCTGGCCAATATTGCGGCGGCACGCTTTGTTGAGAAAAATAATGAGCCAGCATTATACCGTGTCCATGATCGGCCCAGAGAGGAAAGTATTTTAAATCTGCGTTCAGTCTTCAACGAACTGGGTTTGAGCTTATTGGGTGGAATGAAACCTGAACCGAAAGACTACGCTCAATTGATGAAGGATGTGGCTGAACGGCCGGATCATGAATTACTGCAAACCATGTTGCTGCGTTCCATGAAACAGGCGATTTATGATCCGGAAAACCGTGGCCACTTTGGCCTGGCTCTGAGTTCTTATGCGCACTTTACGTCGCCAATCCGCCGTTATCCAGACTTGGCATTACACCGAGCGATCAAATATTTATTGGCGCAAGAGCAAGAGAATGGTGCCGTTGAACAGCACTGGACACCAACCGGTGGCTGGCATAACGATATGGATCACATGCTGCAATTGGGCGACCATTGCTCTATGACTGAGCGCCGTGCGGATGAAGCAACAAGAGACGTGGCAGACTGGCTGAAATGCGATTTTATGCAGGATCAAGTGGGCAATGTTTTCACCGGCTTGATTACTAGTGTGACGGGTTTCGGTTTCTTTGTCAGGTTGAATGAGCTGTTTATTGACGGCTTGGTGCATGTTTCAACACTGGATAATGATTACTACAGATATGATAATGTCGGCCAGCGTCTGATTGGTGAATCTTCTGGCCAGACTTATAGGCTTGGTGATGAAGTAGAAATCCGTGTCGAAGCGGTTCACATGGATGAACGCAATATTGATTTCGCCTTGCTTTCTTCGACCCGAAAGGCGCGTAATCAAGGTAAGACTGCGCGAGATAAGGCGAAAAGAGGCACACCAGAGCGTAACAGTAGCAAGAAAGGGCGCGATGATAAAAAATCAGCCAATTTTGAGCCAGACAACGCCTCCCGTAAAAAGAAAAAAGCGGAAAAGCCTAAAGCGAGCAAGAAGAAAACGTCAGACAAAACCAAAAAGATTACTGCAAAATTGAAAGCGAAACGCGTGAAAAAAACGCAGGAAAATAGCTGACAAACACAGATAATCAGGGCGGCTTCTGCTGCCCTCCATTTTTCAGGTATCATTTAAGATATCAGTGAGTTAGGTATCAACCAGTCATGAGTGAAATTATCTACGGTATTCATGCCGTTAAAGCCTTGCTGGATCGCGATCCACAGCGATTCATGGAAGTTTATGTATTGAAGGGACGTGAAGATCGTCGCTTAACCCCATTGTTACGGGAATTGGAAGATATTGGTATTGCGGTTCAACTGGCCAATCGTCAATGGCTGGATACTCAGACAGAAAGCGCGGTACACCAGGGGATCATTGCCAAAGTTAAACCCGGGCGCCAGTATCAGGAAAGCGATTTACCGGATTTTCTATCGCAGTTGGATCGTCCTTTTTTGCTGGTACTGGATGGCGTTACTGATCCCCATAATCTTGGGGCTTGTCTGCGTACTGCGGATGCCGCTGGCGTTGATGCAGTCATTATTCCTCGTGACCGCTCCGCACAACTGAATGCAACCGCCAAAAAAGTCGCCTGTGGTGCAGCAGAAAACGTACCGCTCATTCGGGTGACCAATCTTGCCCGTACCTTGCGTTTGCTGCAAGAAAGCAATATCTGGATTGTGGGAACTGCGGGTGAAGCTACCCATTCGCTGTATCAGAGCAAGCTTACTGGCCCGATGGCCTTGGTGATGGGTGCAGAAGGGGAAGGAATGCGCCGCCTGACACGCGAACATTGTGATGAATTGATCAGTATCCCAATGGCGGGTTCTGTTTCTTCTCTGAACGTGTCGGTTGCGACTGGGGTTTGCTTGTTTGAAATTATGCGTCAGAGAAGCGCCCAGTAATTTATTGTCCTGCATGATGCATTTCATTGGGGCATCATTGGAAATAAGAATAAACGCGTTTTTTCTTTTACCCGTACCTTGAGTTTTTTTTATTGTGCAGGTATAGTTACGCGTCGATTTTTCAGCCGTATTCAACACGTTCCTTGCCTCCATGGGCCACGGCTGACCCTGACAGGAGGCTAATAATCCGTAAGGAGCAATGCTAATGCGTCATTACGAAATCGTTTTTATGGTCCATCCTGACCAAAGCGAACAGGTTCCGGGCATGATCGAGCGTTACAGTGCGACTATCACTAACGCGCAAGGTCAGATTCACCGTCTGGAAGACTGGGGCCGCCGTCAACTGGCTTACCCAATCAACAAACTGCACAAGGCTCACTACGTTCTGCTGAACGTTGAAGCGCCACAGGAAGCGATTGATGAGCTGGAAACTAACTTCCGCTTCAACGATGCCGTTATCCGCAGCATGGTTATGCGCGTTAAGCACGCAGTAACTGAACCATCACCAATGGTTAAAGCTAAAGACGAACGTCGTAGCCGTGACCTGGTCTTAGAAGAAGACATGGCTGATGATGCTGATGAAGCTGGGGACTCTGAAGAGTAATTCCTGTGGCAGCTAATCGTTTGGTGCTTTCTGGCACAGTGTGCAAAGTGCCGATACGAAAAGTCAGCCCATCCGGTATTCCTCATTGCCAGTTTGTGCTCGAACATCGTTCACAACAGCAGGAAGCCGGATGTAGCAGGCAATCATGGTGCAAAATGCCCGTTATTGCCAGCGGACAGTTATTACAAGAGTTCACTCACAGTATAACGGTCGGTAGCCGAATAACCGTTTCAGGATTCATTAATAGCCATCAAGGGCGCAATGGTCTTAGTAAACTGGTTCTTCATGCCGAGCAGATTGAATTGATAGATTCTGGAGACTAGCCAAATGGCACGTTATTTCCGTCGTCGCAAATTCTGCCGTTTTACAGCGGAAGGCGTTCAAGAGATTGATTATAAAGACATCGTTACGCTGAAAAACTACATTACCGAAAGCGGTAAAATTGTACCAAGCCGCATTACCGGCACTCGTGCAAAATACCAGCGTCAGCTCGCTCGTGCTATCAAGCGTGCGCGCTACCTGTCTTTGTTGCCTTACACTGATCGTCATCAGTAATAGGCTCAGTCCATTAACGACTTTGAGAGGATAAGGTAATGCAAGTTATTCTGCTTGATAAAGTAGCGAACCTGGGTAGCCTGGGTGATCAAGTTAACGTTAAAGCGGGTTATGCCCGTAACTTCTTAGTTCCACAGGGCAAAGCTGTTCCTGCGACTAAGAAAAACATCGAATTCTTCGAAGCTCGCCGTGTTGAACTGGAAGCCAAATTGGCTGACGTTCTGACAGCAGCAGAAGCTCGTGCAGCGCAAATTAACGCACTGGGCTCTGTCACCATCGCTTCTAAAGCGGGTGACGAAGGTAAACTGTTCGGTTCTATTGGTACTCGTGACATCGCTGACGCAGTTTCTGCTGCTGGCGTTGCGGTATCTAAGAGCGAAGTTCGCCTGTCTAACGGCGTTCTGCGTACCACTGGTGAGCACGAAGTTCACTTCCAGGTACACAGCGATGTATTCGCACAGTTGAACGTTAACATCGTTCCTGAAGCTTAATCTCTGATTAGCTAAAGCGAACATGTGACAAAAAACGCTGGCATTGCCAGCGTTTTTTGTTTGTATTTTTTTATTACCTATCTCGATTAAAACCTTTCGCGCGTTTACCCATCCTGGCAGGGCTGTTATGCTTGAGTCTTCATTCATTTAATAACAGGTATTTTCATGACAACACCTTCTTTTGAGTCTATTGAAGCGCGGGCGAGTTACGGTATTGGTTTACAGGTTGGGCAACAATTGCAGGAATCTGGTTTACAGGGATTGGAACCAGAAGCATTGCTGGCAGGCCTGTGTGATGCTCTGGAAAATCGTTCTCCGGCTATTCCTGTAGAAGAACTGCATCGTGCGCTGCGCGAAATTCACGAACGTGCTGACAGTGTTCGTCGTGAAAGTCAGCAGACGATGGCAGAAGAAGGCAAAAAGTTTCTGGCAGAAAATGCAGAGCGTGAAGGCGTTAGCAGTACAGAGTCTGGCTTACAGTTCTCCGTTCTGACACAAGGTGATGGTGCGATACCTGCTCGTAGTGACCGTGTTCGTGTGCATTATACTGGTCGCCTGATTGATGGCTCTGTGTTTGATAGCTCCGTGCAGCGTGGCACACCAGCAGAATTCCCAGTGAGTGGCGTTATCCCTGGTTGGATTGAAGCGCTGACCCTGATGCCTGTTGGTTCCAAGTGGGAACTCTATATCCCTCATAATCTGGCTTATGGTGAGCGTGGCGCAGGCGCGTCAATTCCTCCTTACAGCGCACTGATCTTTGAAGTAGAATTACTGGAAATCCTGTAATTTTATCTTTCATCAATGAAATAGTCGGTTATCCGGCTATTTTTTTGCGCGTTTTTTGAGATAAAGTATTCGCTATTCCAGTACAAAATACGCTAAAAATGTAATCTAAAGTTATAGCTGAACAATTAATGCAGAGGTGTATGATGCTACAACAGATCTGCCAATTGGCGCGGGAAGCTGGAGCTGCAATTATGGCGGTTTATCAGGATGAGCAGCCGTTGAAAGTAGAGCATAAAATGGATGATTCACCTGTTACTGCTGCGGATATTGCCGCCCACAAGATTATTAAAGCGGGATTGATGCGTATTGCACCGGATATCCCGTTGCTGTCAGAAGAAGATCCTCCTGTATGGGAGGAGCGCAAAAACTGGCAGCGTTACTGGTTGGTTGATCCGTTGGATGGTACGAAAGAGTTTATCCAGCGAAACGGCGAATTTACCGTCAATATTGCACTGATTGAGGATGGTGTCCCGGTGATGGGCGTCGTTTATGTTCCTGTGCTGAATGTTTTGTACGCAGGGCAGGGACATCAGGCTTGGAAGGAAACCAATGGGCAGACAATTCCTATTAAGGTTGCTGCTGCAATGCTGCCGACTGTGGTGATCAGCCGTTCTCACATGGACGAGGAATTGAAGGATTATCTTACTCAATTAGGAACTCATCAGACACTTTCGGTCGGATCTTCACTTAAATTTTGTATGGTTGCAGAAGGAAAAGCTCAACTTTACCCGCGCTTTGGGCCAACTAATATTTGGGATACCGCCGCAGGCCACGCTGTTGCGATTGCCGCAGGTGCACATGTCACGGATTGGGAAGGTAAGAAGCTAAATTACGCGCCGCGTGAATCTTTTCTGAATCCGGGATTCAGAGTCACTATTTTTTAATTATTAGTTTCTTAATTATTAAGGTGATAATGGTTCCTGTTTTGGAACCATTATGACTAAATTGTGATTACTGAAGTGTTAATGAAACTACAGGTTAGTTGTTCAATTCTTCTTTGATCAGATTGAGGACATGGGTGATATCTTCGTTGCTCAATTTACCATCTTTAACAAATTTCACGTTACCGTTTTTATCCAACACGATGATTGCCGAACTTTTGGGTTCCAGACCCCAGGCTTTCTTGGCTAAACCTTCGCTATCGACAATAAACTGTGACCACGGAAACTCTTTTTTACTGTCTTCGAGACTATTACGAACGAAGACGCTGGTACCAAAAATAGCATCATCAGTATTTACGATGCTGGTTGTTTGATATTTTTCCTTTGGAAGGTCGGCTTGTTTCAACGCTTGAATGAGAGGATCATTCATCTCTTTTGCAGAACTACGGCCAGCAATATGCTGGATGGTTCTTACTTTTCCAGGAAGTTCTGTGCTGTTCCAATTTTGGTAGCTGAACTTGTCATTGATGAGTAGTAACTCGCCTTTATCTGTCACGCTGACCGAAGGGACTGACTGTCCCACTGTGATGTTATGGGCGAATGCAAATACTGAAGTTAAACTCAGCATTGCAGATAACACAATGTTTTTTATCATATTTATTCCTTAGTTAGCATGGTGAAGCATGTTATCAGGGAACGTCACATTCAGCATAGCGCTTGTTAACTGGTCTGTCCTCATAAAAATAAACAAATTGATAACATTTGAAACAAAATATAAGGTAATCCCATGTTAAAGCAACATAATGCTCTATAGTTTCATTACGTTACGTAAAATTAGTGATTGAATCTTTAAAATCAGGGAACAAATTTCTATATGCATAGTCTATACATCTTACACAGCAGTGATGTGTCTTTTGATTCACTGATGGTGTAATGCAGTAGAAACAGTACCGTAAGCAGAATGGGAGGAGAAAAAAATAAATGAAAATCTTTCACCATTATAACCCACTGAAAGTTGCTCTTTACGTAAAAACTCTATTTCGTGGGCGTTTGTATATTAAGGACATGGGCGCTTTTGAATTTAACTACGGGAAGATCTTACCACCCAAGATAAAAGATAAACGTCACTTGCATGTAATGAGTGAAATTAATCAGCAAGTGTTGCGCCTACAGGCTGAAATAGGGTAGTTTTTCTGTAACGACTGACTCACCGAACGGTATGTGTCAGAGTTGATAGCACATAGCGTATGATGAGTATAATTAACGGCCTCGCGGCCGTTTTTGATCGGATTTTTTACTGGGTTTGTGCTTGACCGCTGGGAGATAGGTTGGATTGGGCTGGCGTGTCCACAATTTTCGTCACCAGCAATTGGTCGATTTTGTAATTATCGATATCCACCACTTCAAACTTGTAGCCGCTGAATTTCACAAAATCTGTACGCTTTGGAATTTTCCGCAGGCGAAACATCATAAATCCTGCTATGGTTTCATAATTGCTGGAGTCAGGGAAATCATCGATATCCAGTACTCGCAACACATCTTCGATCGGTGTGCCACCTTCAACAAGCCATGAATTTTCATCACGGACAACAATCTGCTCTTCCTGCCCCTGATCAACTAAATCGCCCATTAAGGTGGTCATTACGTCATTCAAGGTAATGACTCCCATCACCAATGCGTACTCGTTGAGGATGATCGCAAAATCTTCACCAGCCGCTTTGAAACTTTCCAGCGTATCAGAGAGTGAGAGCGTATCAGGGATCATCAGGGCATTACGGGTTTGGACGCCATCTTTCAAGCTGAGGCTTTGCCCGTTCAGAACACGGTTGAGTAAGTCTTTGGAATCCACATAGCCAGTAACATGGTCAATACCGCCATCACAAACGAGAAATTTTGAATGCGGATGGGTGGAGATCTTTTCCTTGATACTGTTTTCGTCTTCATTCTTGTCAAAATAAATGACGCTTTCACGGGAAGTCATGGCAGAAGGCACGGTACGGGATTCCAGTTCGAAAACATTTTCAATCAGCTCATGCTCCTGTTTACGTAATACACCCGCTAACGCTCCGGCTGCAACAACGGCATAAATATCATCGGAAGTGATGTCTTCATTACGTGCCATAGGGATTTTAAAGATTTTGAAGAAACAGTCAGCAAGGCCATTGAACAGCCATACCAACGGGCGAAAAGTTGCCAGACAAAAACGCATTGGATTGACAATTCTCACTGCAACGGCTTCGGGCTTAATCATGCCAATGCGTTTAGGGATCAAATCAGCAAGCAGAATAAAGAGACTGGTGACGATAATGAAAGAACAGATAAAACCAAGTTGATCGGCCCATTCCTGACGCATAAAGTTTGAGAATAGTGTTTTCAGGGCGGGTGAAAATGCGGATTCTCCCACGACGCCCGCAAGGATCGCTACTGCATTCAGACCAATTTGAACAATAGTAAAGAACATGCCTGGCGTTTCTTGTAACTTAAGCACATGGGCAGCATTGAGGTTCCCTTCATCGGCCATGAGTTTTAATTTGATCCTTCTTGAGGCGGCCAGAGAAATTTCAGATAGCGAAAAAAATGCGCTGATTGCACATAGCAAAAGTATTATTAATAAACTATTTAACATAAGGTACCCGTGTTTTATCTCCAGCGGTAGGGTAGTTTTTATTTGAATAACACCGGAGGGGAGATGAAAAATTATACAAATAAAATCTTACGGCATTTTACCGTAAGATATATAAATTTAGCCCAATGATTATAACACTGAGCTAACTAAATCGGCTAGTTTTTGTGCGTAGGAAGGAGGCATACCCCAATACCACCGAGTCCACAATACCCTTCAGGATTTTTGAAGAGATACTGCTGGTGATAATCTTCCGCAAAATAGAATGGCTCCGCTGCGCGGATCTCCGTGGTGATTGTGCGCTGGTCGCCATTTTCATCCATCGCTTGCTGGAATTGTTCGCGGGTAGCGAGTGCCTGCTCGTATTGCTGAGATGAAATAGTGTAAATGGCAGAGCGATATTGTGTACCGACATCACCATGCTGACGCATACCTTGGGCGGGATCGTGATTTTCCCAGAAAAGCGTCAATAACTGCCCATAAGTGATTTTGGTTGGATCAAATACGATCCTGACCACTTCGGCATGTCCGGTTAATCCTGTGCAGACTTCTTCATAAGTTGGATTTGGCGTAGTACCGCCACTGTAACCCACAGAGGTCGTGTAAATACCTTCCTGTTGCCAGAACAGGCGTTCAACTCCCCAGAAACACCCCATTCCTATATAAGCTATCTCCATGTTTTCAGGAATGTCGTTTATCGAATGCTGTGTGACGACGTGGTAGGGTGATACAGTTAATGGGATTGCCCTACCCAGTAATGCATCCTGTGTGGAAACATGTTGGCTTTCGTTGGCTGAATTTGGCAAGATTCTCTCCCGTTATTCATAAATTTTATGGTTATTAGTTGCTTGTATATCTTTCAAACTTTACCAGAATTAATTTATTGCAGCATTTTTATATCGTTGGATTTTATCCCCAGATAGATAAATATTAGGAGTTTGCGTGTCACGATACCCCTTCATATTTGTGCTTTGCGTGTCTGTCGCAACTCCATCGGCCTATAGTGCAAATTTACGATTGAAAGTGGAAGGACTTTCTGGCGAACTGGAAAAAAATGCCAGAGTACAGCTCTCAAACATAAGTACTGATGAAGTCGCTCCCGATGGACGCTTCCGGGCCCGTGTCGAGAAAGCCATACAGCAAGGGTTAAGGCCATTGGGATATTACGATCCCACTGTTGAATTCACTTATCAGGAGAAAACACCCCCTTCCCGCCCTGTTTTAATAGCGAATGTGACACCGGGTGAACCAGTACAGGTAGCCGAAGTCAATGTTGATTTGGAAGGTAGTGCAAAAACCGATAAAGATTATGCGGCACTCATCAAAAAAAATATGCCAAAGGAAGGGGCGATCCTTAATCATGGTGAATACGAACATTTCAAGGGCGCATTGAATAGTCTGGCAGTTAGAAAGGGTTACTTTGATGCTGTGATGAAAAAAAGTGAATTAGAAGTATCACGGGAACAGCATAAATCCTATTGGAACTTCGATTTCGACAGCGGAGATCGTTACCGCTTTGGCCCCGTGAGATACCACGGCTCGCAAATTCGTGAAAATTACCTGAACAATCTTTTGCCGTTTAAACAAGGTGAGTATTACACCTCGGATCAACTTGCGGAGTTCAACAGTCGTCTGGCGAATACGGGATGGTTCAATTCTGTGGTTGTCGTGCCTGATTTTAAGGTAGGCCACATGAGCCAGGATAAGTTATTGCCACTGGATGCTTCCTTGGTTCCCAGCTCTGCCAATTATGTTGAACTAGGGGGGGGTTATGCAACGGATGTCGGCCCCCGCGTTAAAGCAAAATGGAAAAAGCCATGGCTTAACTCTCGTGGGCATAGCCTGAGTACCAATATTAACCTGTCGGCACCTGAACAAGTTATTGATGCATCCTACAAAATGCCACTCAAATCTAATCCGCTTGAACAATATTATGAGTTGCAGACAGGTTATAAACGTAAAGATATTAACGATACCATTTCTGATACTGCAACATTGAACCTTTCCCGCAATTGGGATCTCTCCACCGGATGGCAATATGGTGTCAATTTACGCTGGAGTCTTAGTCACTTTACGCAGGCCAATGTGACAAATACGACGATGCTGCTCTATCCGGGAGCGAATGTCAGCCGAATTCGCCAGCGTGGTGGCACCATGCCTTATTGGGGAGATAGCCAGCGTTATTCGATAGATTTTTCCGACAAAACCTGGGATTCGAATGTGGATTTCTTGGTGTTACAGGCTCATCACGTCTGGATCAGGACTTATAAGGATAAGCACCGCTTTGTGTTACGGGGGGATCTAGGCTGGATTGAAACCAATGAATTCAACAAGGTTCCACCGGATTTACGCTTCTTCGCAGGGGGCGATCGCAGCATTCGTGGCTATAAATACCAGAAAATTTCACCGAAAAATAGTAAAGGTAAACTGATTGGGGCATCAAAGCTAGCCGTTGGTTCATTGGAGTATCAATACAATATCTATGGGAATTGGTGGAGTGCGTTGTTTGTAGATGTGGGTGAAGCGGTGGATGATATTAGAAAAAGTGATTTTAAAACCGGCGCAGGGGTTGGTGTGCGTTGGGCTTCACCCGTCGGACCAATTAAATTTGATCTTGCGACGCCAGTAGGAGACGCAAGCAATCATGGTATTGAGTTTTACATCGGTTTAGGGGCTGAACTATGAGGTGGGTCAAAAGGCTCAGTATGGCTTTTCTGCTGCTTGTTGGCCTGTTGCTGATAACCGTTGTGGGATTGGTTGGCACACAAACCGGCCTGCATTTTATGATTAACAGCGCAGCACGTTGGGTTCCCGGACTGGATATCGCCAATGTCAGCGGGGGCTGGCGCGATTTAACCTTAAAAGGTGTTAAATATCAGATGCCGGGAGTAAATGTCAGTGCTGACAATTTACACTTTTCGTTACGCTTATCCTGCCTGAAACACAGTCATTTGTGTGTCAATGCGTTGACCACAGAAGGTGTGGCAGTTTCGGTGAATACGGCTGAGCTTCCCCCATCAGAAGAGTCACCTGCATCAGAACCATTGACTGAATTGAAAACACCGTATCCTATTTCACTGGATTTGCTTTCTTTGAAGAATATCCACGTCAAGGTTGACGATATAGTGATTGCGTTGGATGAATTTAAAACAGGAGCGCAGTGGCGGGAAAAACAGCTGACATTGAAACCAACGGAAATCAGCAATCTGTTGGTTGCTTTGCCTAAAACGCCGCCTGAACAAAGCGGTACAGTGGAAAATACAGCGCAAAAGGGCAAACAAAAGCCTGAACCTGAAAAATCATTGGGTGAAACCTTGAAGGCGCTATTTGCCAAACCTTTCTTAGCTGAATTGCCCAATGTTCCTATTCCTCTCGATATTACGGCAGAAAACATTCATGGCAGTCAGCTTCGCCTGACAGGTGATACAGGTATCACGATTAATGATCTACGGCTGCAAGCCAGTAATCAGGGGCAGCAGGTTGATGTGAAAACCTTCAGTGTAAGTGCACCGGAAGGCTCACTTTCGCTACAGGGCACGGCAGGACTATCTGAACAGTGGCCAGTCAAACTGGCGATTAAGGGCAATACAAATCTGAATGAACTAAAAGGGCAAAAGGTTGATTTAACCTTGAATGGTGCTCTGTTGCAGCAGCTTAATCTGGCATTGCATCTTTCAGGGCCTGTTGTTGCCAATCTGAGTGCTCAGACTGAGTTGGCGAAGGTGGGTTTGCCTGTACGCCTGACATTGGAAAGCAAACACCTTCAGTGGCCATTGACGGGTGAACCGGAATATCGACTTGATGGTGTTAAGCTTCGACTGAATGGCAAAGCCAGTGGCTACGATCTCTCCCTCCGTTCAGATATTAAAGGTCGTGATATTCCTCCTGCATTACTGATGCTGGATGCTAAGGGTAATGAAGAACTGCTCAGGCTAATCCGTCTACGTCTGTCTGCCTTGCAGGGAAAGGCGGAGATCACTGGTGTTGTTGACTGGAGCAAAGCGATTAGCTGGAATGCGAACCTGATTCTGGATGGCATCAATACCGCCAAACAGTGGCCAGAGTGGCCAGCCAAAATGAATGGCAAAATGGCTGTGCGCGGTAGTTTGTATGGTGGCAGTTGGCAACTCCAGATCCCTGAAATTGCTCTTGACGGTGATGTGAAAAAAAATACCGTCAAGGCGCATGGCAAGGCGTCAGGTAATGCGGCGGGACAGTGGAATATTCCGCAGTTTGACCTCACTTTTGGCCGCAATAGGCTGAATGTTCAAGGGCAGCTTACAGATGAAAAGTGGAAGTTGGACGGTGAAATTAATGCACCACAGTTAAATGGATTACTGCCGGGATTGGCTGGTGTGGTTATCGGTAATGTGAAACTGCGCGGTAACATGAAAGCGCCACAAATAGTGGCAGATTTAAATGCACGTAATGTGCGGTGGCAGAATGAGCTGAAAGTGGATAGCGCCACGATTAAGGGAGATGTGCGCTCGGCTGAACAGATTGAAGGACAGCTCTCAGTTGCTGTTCATCAATTGAAACAGGCGGATTTAATCATCAATAACTTGATGCTAAATGCTAAAGGCACGGAAAAGCAGCATGATTTACATTTGAAAATTGAGGGTAACCCCGTATCAGGTCAATTGGCACTCAATGGCCGCTTTGACCGCGGGCAGGAGCGTTGGCAAGGGACTATCAACAATACCTACTTTGATACTCCTGTCGGTGAGTGGCGCTTAAGTAAGGCGATTGCTATTGATTACCTGAATCTACAGCAGAAAGTGACAGTAGGAACACATTGCTGGCTTAACCCGAATGCACAGATTTGTGTCCCCAAACCGATTGAGGCGGGAGCCAGCGGTCATGCTGAAGTGGCGTTTGAGCGTTTTGATTTGGCCATGATTCAGCCATTCCTCGATAAAGCGACCCAACTTAAAGGCGTGTTCAGTGGGAATGCCAATGTCAAATGGACTGCGGGGCAGGTTTTGCCACAAGCTAAAGTCGTCTTGCAAGGAAATGGGATTCAGATTCACCAAATGGTTGAGGGTACTACATTACCTGTTGATTTTGAAACGTTGACAGTGAACGCAGGTCTGACAAATGGTAAGGCAAATGTGGCATGGCTATTTAAGCTGGCAGGCAATGGGCAATTAAATGGCAATGTTCAGGTGGCTGATCTGGAAGGCCGCCGCAAGCTGTCTGGGAATATGGATATTCAAGCTCTTTCTTTGAAGCTGATTAAACCGATCTTGGGTAAAGACGAGAAAGCAGAAGGGGGTTTGAACGCTAACCTCCGTCTCGGTGGTAATGTAAAAAACCCGCTGTTGTTTGGTCAGCTTAAGACGGATGATCTCCAAATCGTCAGTCATTGGCTGCCTTTTGATGTCACCCAAGGCCAGCTAGCTATCTATTTTGATGGTGTCCGCTCTGGCTTGGAGGGCGTTATCAAAACGCCTAAAGGGCAGCTAAACCTTAACGGCAATGCTGACTGGCGTAATTTGAACGCATGGTATGCCAAGATTGCCGCGAATGGTGAAAAATTGCGTGTGACAGTGCCGCCAATGGTGAAAATTGATGTTAGCCCTAATCTGGTACTTGAAGCCACGCCTGATCTACTGCAACTTGATGGGAATGTGGATATTCCGTGGGCACGCATTACGGTGCAGGAACTACCAGAGTCTGCTGTGGGGATTTCTTCTGACGAAGTCATGCTGGATAAAAATCTCCAGCCGATAGAGAAGAAAAAATCGTCCATTCTGGTTAAAAGTAACTTAAATATTCGCATTGGTGATGATGTCCGTTTGAATGCATTTGGTCTGAAAGCTCAACTTAAGGGGGCCTTGAAAGTCATTCAGGATAAACAGGGGCTGGGGCTGAATGGCCAGATTGATATTCCAGATGGTCGTTTCCATGCCTACGGGCAGGATTTGCTGGTACGCAAGGGCACAATCATATTTTCCGGCCCGCCGGAACAGCCAATGTTGAACATTGAAGCAATCCGCAATCCCGACTCGACGGCGAATAAGGTTGTCGCTGGTGTGAAAGTTACGGGATTGGCGGATAAACCCAAAGTTGAAATTTTCTCTGAGCCAGCAAAATCACAGCAGGAAGCACTGTCTTATCTTCTGCGTGGTGAAGGTTTGGAGAAGAGTGGTTCTGACAATAACCAAATGACTTCCATGCTGATTGGTTTGGGCGTTTCCCAAAGTGGTCAATTGGTTGGCAAGATTGGTGAAACTTTTGGTGTTTCTGATTTAGCTTTAGATACTCAGGGTGTGGGTGACAAATCTCAGGTTGTCGTCAGTGGCAAGATAACCAACAACTTGCAGGTGAAATACGGTGTTGGTATTTTTGATTCTCTGGCGACCTTGACATTACGCTATCGTGTAATGCCAAGATTGTATCTCGATGCGGTATCTGGTATTGATCAGGCTTTAGATCTGCTCTATGAGTTTGAGTTTTAAAAATGCGAGTAATTGTTTATGGCAGCCTGAGGCGCAAACAAGGTAACCACCACTGGATGACCTATGCCCAACTTCTAGGAGAACATAGGTTAGAAGGTTATGAAATTTATGACTTGGGGCATTATCCAGCGGTGATCCGTGGCGAAGGGACAATTGAATGCGAAGTATATCGCATTACGCCATCCATCCTGACAGAACTGGATGCTTTGAAAAAGAATTCTCAGGAATACGAAAGGGAACTGATTAAAACACCTTACGGCAGTGCATGGATCTATTTATATAGACTGCCTGTCGATGGACTGCATCGGATAACATGTGGTGACTGGATCAAGCGCCACGAAGAAGAATAAATAAAAACCTCTGCCTCTATGTGGTGGCAGAGGTTTTTTATGATCGAAACTCGCTGTTATCCCTCAGGATTATTTTTTAGCAGCGCGTTCGAAAGAAGACAGGATTTCAGCTTTAGCGGCTTCGACATTGTCCCAACCGTCAACTTTCACCCATTTGCCTTTTTCCAGATCTTTATAATGTTCAAAGAAATGGGTGATTTGGGCACGCAGCAGTTCTGGCAGATCGTTCACATCTTTGATGTGATCGTATTCTTTGCTCAGTTTGGTGTGAGGAACAGCGACCAATTTCGCATCTTCACCAGATTCGTCGGACATTTTCAGAACACCAACGGGACGGCAGCGAATAACGGAACCTGGCTGTAATGGGTATGGGGTAGGAACCAGCACGTCAACAGGGTCGCCATCAAGGGACAGAGTATTGTTGATGTAACCGTAGTTGCAAGGATAGAACATTGCAGTAGACATGAAACGGTCTACAAACAGTGCGCCAGATTCTTTATCTACTTCATATTTGATCGGATCTGCGTTCGCAGGGATCTCAATGATGACATAGATATCTTCAGGCAGTTCTTTACCGGCCGGTACATTGTTCAGGCTCATAAAAGGTTTCCTTTAATTTCAGACCAAAATGGAGTGCGGGCTATTATAGCCAAAACAGACTTAAAGTCCCCGCATTTTTCCAGTCGCTGAACGCCATACAGCTCAGGAATTGGGTGTTATAAAATCTGTTGTATTGGATAAAAAGTGATTATTTACTTTTTTATTGTTCACACTTCTGCCTTGTTCATGAGTCATGAACAGAATGATTTCGTGAACAAATATAAATAGAGAAAGAGTATGTATAGAACTTAAGGGAACAAGATAGATAATCGGCAGGGAAAAAATGAGGTTAATGTTGAGAACAAGTCGTTGCGTTAAGCGTGTTGCTCAACAAATTAAAGGATAAGTCGTGTCATTAATAAAGAGGCGACACTTCGCCCCTTCATTAAATTAATTATTCAATCAACAAACCGACTTACTCACCTGGAAATTCAGCCATAAAGCTTTCAGCTTTTTCCACCATTGATTCTGTTCCCACGAAGAAAGGAACGCGCTGGTGCAGTTGGGTTGGTGTGATATCTAGAATTCGGTTTTTGCCATCACTGGCCTTGCCGCCCGCCTGCTCAGCCAAAAAAGCAATTGGGTTGCATTCATACAGCAGACGCAATTTTCCTGTTGGGTGGCTTGCGGTGCTTGGATAAATATAGATGCCGCCTTTCAGCAGGTTGCGGTGGAAATCTGCAACCAGCGAGCCAATATAACGGGTGGTGTAAGGGCGCTGGGTGGTTTCGTCTTGTTCTTGGCAATATTTGATGTACTTCTTCACGCCCATCGGGAATTTGATGTAGTTCCCTTCGTTGATGGAGTACATATTGCCTTTGGCAGGGAATTGAACTTTCTCATGAGTCAGGCAGAATACGCCGAGTGAGGGATCGTAAGTGAATGTATGAACTCCGCAACCCGTGGTGTAAACCAACATAGTGGAAGAACCATAGACCACATAACCCGCCGCAACCTGACGATTCCCCGGTTGCAGGAAATCTTCTTCGGTAACCGGCTGCCCAATAGGTGTAATTCGATGGTAAATTGAGAAAATAGTCCCGACGGAAACGTTTACATCAATATTCGAAGAACCATCCAGTGGGTCCATCAAAACAACATACTTCGCATTTTCTGCACGGTCGCCATCAAAGACAACGATCTCATCTTCTTCTTCGGAAGCAATACCTGCTACTTCACCGCGCGCTTTCAATGCAGCCTTCAGTTTTTCATTGGCATACAAATCCAGCTTCATCTGAACTTCGCCCTGAACATTCGATACGCCGCTGGTGCCTAAAATATCCACCAGACCAGCCTTATTGATGTCCCGATGAATGATCTTGGCACCCAGTTTGATGGCAGAAAGCAGTGCGGTCAGTTCACCCGTAGCATGAGGAAAGTCGTGCTGTTTCTCGACGATGAATTCGCCTAATGTTTTCATGACGAAAGCCCTGAATTTTATTGTGGTTTTAGAGAGCGTGCTGCACTTGCGTGTCGCACTCATGCGCGGCAGTTTAGCTAAAGAATGGGTTGATTGATAGGCTATTGCATTTCTAATCTCAGCATTGATGGTTAGAATAGTGACACACTTCATGATATTGGATAGAAATAAATGCGTATTCATATTCTTGGCATCTGCGGTACTTTCATGGGAGGGCTGGCGATCCTCGCTCGTTCATTGGGTCATGAAGTTACCGGCTCTGATGCCAATGTGTATCCTCCAATGAGTACCCTTCTGGAAAAACAGGGCATTGAGCTGATTCAAGGATATGATCCTTCACAGCTCGATCCTGAGCCAGACATGGTAATCATTGGCAATGCCATGACACGTGGTAATCCCTGTGTGGAAGCGGTGCTGGATCGTGGCATTCCTTATACATCTGGCCCACAGTGGCTACATGATCATGTTTTGCCAGAACGCTGGGTGTTAGCCGTCGCTGGAACGCATGGTAAAACGACAACCGCAGGAATGCTAGCATGGATCTTAGAAGCCTGCGGTTATAAGCCGGGGTTCCTGATCGGCGGTGTGCCGGGCAATTTTGACGTTTCAGCACAAATCGGTGAAAGTCCATTTTTCGTGATTGAAGCGGATGAGTATGACTGCGCGTTTTTTGATAAGCGTTCAAAATTCGTGCATTACAGCCCCCGCACGCTAATCATGAATAACCTTGAATTTGATCATGCTGATATTTTTGAAAATCTAGCGGCCGTTCAAAAACAGTTCCACCATCTCGTCAGGGTTGTGCCGGGCAGTGGTAAGATTCTGGTACCCGATAATGACATTAACCTGAAACATGTGCTCGGAATGGGATGCTGGAGTGAGCTGGAACATATCGGGGAAACGGGCAACTGGCAAGCGAAGAAAGTCAGTCAGGATAGCAGCATCTACCAAGTGTTCCATCAAGGTGAACAGGTTGGCGAAGTGAACTGGTCATTGGTGGGTGAACACAACATGCACAATGGTTTGATCGCAATTGCGGCTGCCCATCATGTTGGTGTTCAGCCTGCGGATGCTTGTCAGGTACTGGGCGATTTTATCAATGCGCGCCGCCGTCTTGAATTGCGTGGTGAAGTGAATGGTATCTCTGTTTATGATGATTTTGCTCATCATCCCACTGCAATTTTGGCGACACTGGCAGCGTTGAGAAGTAAAGTTGGCGGTGTCGCTCGTATCCTAGCTGTGCTAGAACCGCGTTCAAATACCATGAAAATGGGCATGAGCAAAAATGATATTGCGCCTTCTCTGGGGCGTGCTGATGAAGTCTTCTTGTATCAGCCTGCCAATATTCCGTGGCAGGTTGCAGAAATTGCGGAACACTGCATCCAACCTGCTCGCTGGAGTGCGGATATTGATGCTTTGGTACGTGTGATTGTTGAGGCGGCACAACCGGGTGATTACATTCTTATCATGAGTAATGGTGGATTCGGTGGCATTCACGAGAAGTTGCTGACTGAGCTGGGTAAGAAAGTGCACGAGGCTTGATTGTCAAAATCGTCAGAGTGAGGGGATCGCATGAGTCGTGCGATCCTCTTTATCTATATTCCCAGGGTTCCGTTTGTCTGCTGCCGTGCTGCAACTTGAAATCTATTGGGTATATGTAGTTTGGCTATACGACAGGGTTAAAGTTCTTGATCAAAGAGATCGAGAATAGCCTCGTAGAGCTGCTTTGTTGTAAAGTCCTGTGCTGGTGTCGTAAAAATAGTGTCATCTCCCGCAATACTGCCAAGTATTCCTTCTGCTTTACCCAGGGAATCCAGCAGGCGTGCAATCAACTGTGCAGCGCCCGGACTGGTGCGAATAACCACAACACAATGATTATAATCGACATCCAAGACCAGATTTTTCAATGGGCTTGTGGCTGTGGGAACACCTAATTCTGCGGGTAAGCAGTAGACCATCTCCATTTTTGCATTACGGGTTCGGACTGCGCCAAATTTAGTCAGCATTCTGGAAACTTTAGATTGGTTAATGTTTTCAAAGCCCTCTTCCTGAAGTGCTGCGACAATTTCACCTTGAGAGCTGAATTTTTCTTCTTTCAATAAGGCTTTGAAAGCCTTGACCAAATCTTCCTGTTTCGAAGGAGCACGCATATTTCACCATCGTTGAATCCGTTATGAAGCTATTATTATGCGAAAGAGTGAATTTTTATTCAAGGAAGAGAAGAAAAAACTAAAATAATAAGCATAATTACATTATTTTCATTTCCCCAATATATCCTTATTAATCATCAGGATATTCATGCGTTTATTTTTTCCGCGTTTCCTTTCCCACATATTGAGTATGGTAAATATATTGTTAATTAAATGGTGTTGTTTGGTTTTGGAGATAAGAGTAAGGTAATCAACTAAGTTATTAATAATATAACAGGATTAATTCTCAAAAAAGTGTCCGTTATCTCATTAACAGATAAGCCTTTTGTCTAGAATAAAATAACTTTGGTGTTTCATCATCAAGCCATTAGGTAGATAATCTGTCTGTTAACAGATTGTTCTTAATACGTAGTGATCAGTGGGGCTGAGAGTCTATCCCATACATGCATTGAATGTGGGGAAATAGATTCAGGCTCTTAACCAGACAGGTTTAAGTTTTTTACAGCATTTATTTAAGGAGTATCAGGATGAAAGTTGCAGTTCTCGGTGCAGCCGGTGGTATTGGTCAGGCACTTGCCCTTCTACTCAAGACCCAACTTCCTTCAGGTTCAGAACTTTCCTTGTATGACATTGCTCCGGTGACTCCAGGTGTGGCAGCCGATCTTAGTCATATCCCAACGGAAGTCAAAGTCACTGGTTTTGCTGGTGAAGATGCAACCCCTGCATTGGTAGGCGCAGATGTTGTATTAATCTCTGCGGGTGTGGCGCGTAAACCAGGCATGGATCGTTCAGATCTGTTCAATATTAATGCGGGGATCATTCGTAATCTGGTTCAGCAGGCAGCTAAGGCTTGTCCAAAAGCATTAATCGGTATTATTACGAACCCTGTGAATACGACTGTGGCGATCGCGGCTGAGGTTCTGAAAAAAGAAGGCGTTTACGACAGAAACCGTCTGTTCGGTGTTACGACGCTGGATATCATCCGTTCCAATACTTTTGTTGCAGAACTGAAAGGTAAGAACTCTGAGGAGTTGGAAGTGCCTGTTATTGGTGGGCACTCTGGTGTGACTATCCTGCCATTGCTGTCACAAATTCAGGGCGTCAGCTTCACTGATGAAGAAGTTGAAGCGTTAACCAAACGTATTCAGAACGCAGGTACTGAAGTGGTTGAAGCGAAAGCAGGTGGCGGATCTGCCACTCTGTCTATGGGGCAGGCAGCGGCACGTCTGGGTCTTTCTTTGATCCGTGGCTTGCAGGGTGAAAGCAATGTCATCGAGTGCAGCTATGTAGAAGGTGATGGCAAATATGCCCGCTTCTTCGCTCAGCCTGTTCGCTTAGGTAAAAATGGTATCGAAGAACGTTTAGATATCGGCAAGCTTAGCGATTTTGAACAGAAGTCACTGGATAGCATGTTGGACGTTCTCAAAAAAGATATCGAATTAGGCGAGAAATTTATTAACGGTTAATTCATTTAATTCGTAATTTATTAATATACGAATTAAGTTAAATATATTAGATAACTGAAACCGCTAGCTCAGAAATAACTAGCGGTTTTTCTTTCAATAATTATATTGATAGCTAATTATTCTTTTTTTCTCTAACTTTCCTTTCTAATAGTTCTCCTGTATGTGGATCGAAATAACGACTAGGCCATATTTCAGACGGATGTAATCCTAAGTAATTCGCTATTATCCATTCTCCCTTAGGCCATGGGCGAGAAAGTGTATTCGCCAAAGTTGATGAGCTTAACCCTGCTTCGCGTGAAACGGCAGCCAGTGTCGTTCCGCGTTTACGTAAAGCAGCAATAATATCAGCAGGATGCCAATCCGATTTCATAGAAATCATTTTTTTAATCCTTTCCTATTAAATTTGAAGCCACATTAGTGGTATAACTAAAGCGTTAGTGTGAAATTAATAACGAACACGAATCTGTTATTAAGAAAATAAAATAACATTATTTTTTCTAAAAATATTTCTAATTTTTTCTTAATAACTTCTTTTTTGAACTTGGTTACAAAAATAGAGAAACATTATGAAAAAAGAGTGGTATACGGCAATGGAGTTGACCGGTGTAGGTGAGTTACCTAGATCACCACAAGGAGTTAATGCCAGAGCAAAACGTGAAGAATGGTTGAGGCAGAAACGAGCAGGTGTTCAAGGCAGGGCGATTGAATATCACTATTCGTGTTTTCCTGAATCAACATTGTCGGCTCTGGAGCTTCATGAAATATCACCTGAATATCAGGTTCAGAAACAAGATCCTCTATCCATTTGGGTGAGTGCATTTAATTTACTCGCCGATGAAGAAAAGGAGGCAATTACAGAAGTGATATTACGAGATGGCATAAGAAGTTTTTTGGAAAAAATCATAGCTACTTGAGGCAGCTTTTGAAAAGCCAAATGTTCAAAATTTGGCTTCCTCTTCACTGCTCCGATGTAAAGCGAGGATAAAGAGATGAAAAAAGATTGGTATTCTGCAAAGGAACTCATTGGCCTCGCAGGTCTGCCATCGTCTCCCCAAGGCGTCAACTTGATGGCAAGGCGCGAGGGTTGGGAACAACGCCGTAAGCGCGGAGTACAGGGGAAAGCTCTCGAATATCATGTCAACAGCTTGCCCGAAGAAGTTCTGAATGTACTGGCCGTCAGTGAAAATTCGGTTGAGTATTATCGGAATAAGCGACAGGATCCGTTCATGATTTGGATTGAAGCTTATTATCAATTGACCAAACCCGAAAGGGAACGCATGGTTAAGTTCATTTTGAGGAAAGGGCTGGCTAGTCTAGTCCAATACATAGGAATTCAAGAGGTTGAAAATAAAGACAGTATCCCAGATTGAGCAATCTGGGATACTGATTAGCTCAGATCAGGAAAGTCGCTGTACCGCGACATGGGCTAATCCCACAAGGGCCGCCTTATATGGAGACTCATCCAGTACTTGTAACGCTGAAATAGCTTTATCTGCTTCTTCTTCCGCCCGTTGGCGGGTGTACCTAAGTGAACCACACTGTTTCATTGTTGCTAGTACGGTATCTAACAAATGGCGGCCATTGCCTTGCTCAATGGCACTGCGTATCAGTGCAGATTGCTCGGGGGCTCCATGATGCATGGCATGCAGAAGGGGCAGTGTAGGTTTGCCTTCGTTTAAGTCGTCCCCGGTGTTTTTACCGAGCGTGTTATCATCTGAATCGTAATCCAGCAGGTCATCAATCAATTGAAACGCCGTGCCAAGATAACGGCCATAGTCACGCAGTGCAGCTTCCTGCTCTGGTGTCGCGCCGGATAAAATGGCCGCAGAGTGCGCCGCTACCTCAAACAGGCGAGCGGTTTTACTGTAAATCACGCGCATATAATCATCTTCTGAGGTATCAGGATCATTGCAGTTCATCAACTGCATCACCTCACCTTCGGCAATGACATTCGTGGCGTCGGACATCAATTTCAGTACCCGCATGGAATCGAGATCAGTCATCATCTGAAACGATCGAGTGTAGATGAAATCACCAACCAGAACACTGGCCGCATTGCCATACATAGCGTTGGCTGTCGCCTTGCCTCGGCGCATGTCGGATTCATCGACAACATCGTCATGCAATAGCGTTGCCGTGTGAATAAATTCGATCAAGGCGGCAACTTTGATATGTTTTTCTTCTTCACAATGAAGTGCTTTCCCAGCCAGTACCGCAATCATTGGGCGAATACGCTTACCACCGCCGCTGATAATGTAGTAGCCAAGTTGGTTGATCAGCGCAACATCAGAATTTAATTGATTAAGAATGGTTTCATTAACCGCTGCCATATCATCAGCGGTAAGTTTAATTATTGATTCTAAATTCATGTTTTGGCTTTGGACTCTGATTCAGAGCTGTGCTCATTAAATTAGCATATCAACAGATATCACGATGTATCGATTGTACTTGAAAAACCGTTCAAATAAATGACAATCGAAAAACTCTGTTTTTTTCTCATCTGTTCTAATTCTGCACTTGTCTTCGAATCGGTTTTTGCGTAGAATTCGCGCCCTATTGTGAATATTTTATAGCGCGCTCTGGAAAGATATTTTAGGGGGTGCGCGGAAAGCGGAGTTTATATGTACGCAGTTTTCCAAAGTGGTGGTAAACAACACCGAGTAAGCGAAGGTCAGACAATTCGCTTGGAAAAGCTGGACATCGCAACCGGTGAAACTGTTGAGTTTGACCAGGTTCTGATGGTCGCTAATGGTGAAGATATCAAGATCGGCGCTCCAGTAGTTGAAGGCGTTAAAGTTAAAGCTGAAGTTGTTGCTCATGGCCGTGGCGAGAAAATTAAAATCGTTAAGTTTCGTCGTCGTAAACACAGCCGTAAGCAGCAGGGCCACCGTCAGTGGTTCACTGATGTTAAAATCACTGGCATCGCTTAAGATTTTAGGAGAGCAGATTAATGGCACACAAAAAGGCTGGCGGCTCGACTCGTAACGGTCGCGATTCTGAAAGCAAACGTCTGGGTGTAAAACGTTTTGGTGGTGAGTCTGTTTTGGCAGGCAGCATCATTGTTCGTCAACGTGGTACTAAATTCCACGCAGGCAGCAACGTAGGTTGCGGCCGTGACCACACCCTGTTCGCATTAGCTGACGGAAAAATTAAATTCGAAGTTAAAGGTTCAAAAAACCGTAAGTTTATCAGTATCGTAGCTGAATAAGTTTTTTGAGTCTAAATCGAATCGGAAGCCCTGCAATGTGTGTTGCGGGGCTTTTTATATTCTGGATTACGCCATCTCTGGGTACAGCAGCCATCCAGCTTTACGGTGGTTATCCTACGGAGAAAAGTGATGAAATTTGTAGATGAAGCCAGCATACTGGTTGTAGCGGGAGATGGTGGCAATGGTTGTGTCAGCTTCCGTCGAGAAAAATATATTCCAAAAGGTGGGCCCGACGGCGGTGATGGTGGTGACGGCGGTGATGTCTATCTGCTGGCAGATGAAAATCTCAATACGCTTATTGACTACCGTTTTGAAAAATCCTTCCGTGCTGAACGTGGTCAAAATGGACAAAGCCGTGATTGTACCGGTAGACGTGGCCAAGACATTACCATCAAAGTACCAGTAGGAACCCGTGTGCGTGATATCGCGACTGGGGAAGTCCTTGCGGATATGGTGCGTCATGAGCAGCGTCAGATGGTTGCTAAAGGGGGTTTCCACGGCCTTGGTAATGCCCGCTTTAAATCTTCTGTTAACCGTGCTCCTCGCCAAAAAACGATGGGGACGCCAGGTGAAAGCCGTGAGCTGATGCTGGAGCTGATGCTGCTGGCAGACGTGGGAATGCTGGGGATGCCAAATGCAGGTAAATCCACCTTCATTCGCTCTGTTTCGGCGGCGAAACCTAAAGTAGCGGATTATCCATTTACGACACTGGTGCCAAGCCTTGGCGTTGTGCGGATGGATAACGAGCAAAGCTTTGTCGTGGCAGATATTCCTGGTTTGATCGAGGGTGCGTCAGAAGGTGTAGGCTTGGGTATTCGTTTCCTGAAACATTTGGAGCGTTGCCGTGTCTTACTTCACTTAATTGATCTCTGCCCGATCGATGAATCTGATCCGGTTGAAAATGCCCGTATCATCATCAAAGAACTGCATAAATACAGCGAAAAACTGGCAGAAAAACCGCGTTGGCTGGTATTCAATAAAGTCGATCTGACCGATCCGGAAGACGCTAAACAGCGGGCAAAAGCCATTGCTGATGAGCTTGGTTGGGAAGGCGACTATTACATGATTTCGGCTGTAAATCGTCAGGGAGTGAAAGAGCTCTGCTGGGATATCATGGAATTCATGAAAACTCAGCCTCGCCATATGGAAGTGGAAGAAAACGCCCAGCCGGAAAAAGTTGAATTCATGTGGGATGATTACCACAAAGAGCAGTTACAGCAGTCATCTGATACGGATGCTGATGATGATTGGGATGATGACTGGGACGAGGGAGACGAAGAAGGCGTTGAGTTTATTTATAAACACTAGATCTTCACTCTAGACGTACAAGAATGACAAAAGGGCGCTTAAAAAGCGCCCTTTTTCGATCAATGATTTTGGTATAGAGATTTATATAAATGACTTTCGAAACGAGCCAGAGGAACACGGCGGGTACGTTGATCGTCAGGTAAGACAGAATAAGAAGAGATAAACTGGACAAAGGCGATCTGCTGTCCGCTGGCAGCGGTAATAAAGCCAGCAAGATTATAAACCCCTTGCAGTGACCCTGTTTTTGCAAAGACTTTACCATTTACACCGGCTTCATGGAGTCCCGGACGATAGGACAGAGTACCGTCATAACCTGATTTTGGCAGCATGGAGATAAAGTCGAGATCATCATTATGTTGCGCGATAAATTGCAAGATCTCCATCATGGTTGCTGGCGTGATTAAATTGTGACGTGAAAGGCCGGAACCATCAACCATGACGGTACTGCCTAGATTAATGCCTGCTTTTTGTTTCAGTATCTGACGAACGGCATCAGAACTAGTCCGCCATGTTCCGGGCACGTTGAAATAGCGATGACCGAGGGTGCGAAAGACGGTATCGGCAATCATGTTATCTGACTTTTTCAGCATGATTTTAAGCAGATCATGCAATGGAGCAGATTCATTCAAAGCGAGAATCTTCTCTGGTTGCTCAGGATTCGATTGGCGCCGTAGATGGCCTTTTAGCTCAATGTCAGCGATGTGCAGTTCATTTTTCAAAATAGCACCCACATAACTTGCTCCATTCTGGATGGCGAATGCCAGTGGCAGTGGTTCACTGCGCTGTGTCAGACAGCCTGTCAGAGTAAATCTGTTTAATTCACCTGAGGTAACATCCAGTTCACAGTATTTTGCTTCTGGAGAGCCTTTAGACAGCGTTTTTACTTCACTGAATATATTGACAGGATAAAAAGAAGGAACACGGACAAACGCCAGTTCACCGGGTTGTTCTGAACTATACAGCGAAACAGAAAAGCAGTTTTTATCTACAATTGCGGCGGCTGGAGGTGCACTGAAGCATTGGGTCATGTCATTCCATACCCAACCCGGAGCTTTATCATGGCTTGAGAAAATTGAACTGTCTATGATGAGATCGCCATCAATCTGTTTTATGCCGGATTGTTTCAACGTTTCTACCATATTGCGCAGTTGCGAGCGTGTCAGCGTTGGATCACCAACAAAACGGGCAGTCAGATTGCCCTTCAATATACCATTTGAAATATCAGCATTACTTTCCAGTGTGGTGATAAAACGGTAATCCTTGCCAAGCTGTAACAGGGCTGCCAATGCCGTCACAATTTTCTGAGTACTGGCAGGCAATGCCAACTGCTGCCCATTATAATCAAATAAGGGCGTTTTTGAGCCGATTTTCTGGGCAATAAATGAGAAGTCAGTTCCCGCAGGCAAATATTGAGCGTCTTCTTCTATTGAGGAAGCATGTGCGCTGAAAATGCTCAAACTCAAACTGAGCATACAAGCTATTCTGCTGGTAATTTTTAAAAGAGCCATAGATCTCGCATATGAAGGTGGAAGAATTCCAATAATATTTACATCAATAATACTAAGGTGCAATTCAGGGAAAAGTAAACGATGATCCATCATCAACTCTACGTTAGAATGATACATTAGCAGGCAAAATAGGTATGTGAACTTCAGGGTATACTGTAGTTTGCTCCCCTTTTATTGTCTGGAGGCCCGCCTGATAGGGTGTGCTCATTATGCTGTTATTGCAAAAATCAGGAAGATGTTGTTTGGGCTTAGGATTGATTTAGAGGTTTGATAAATGAAACAAATTCCGATGACGGTACGTGGCGCGGATAAATTGCGCGAAGAATTAGAAAATCTGAAAAATGTACGTCGCCCTAAAATTATTACCGCAATCGCCGATGCGCGTGCGCATGGTGATTTGAAAGAAAATGCGGAATATCATGCTGCTCGTGAGCAGCAAGGGTTCTGCGAAGGCCGTATTCAGGAAATCGAAGCTAAACTTTCCAATGCGCAGGTGATTGATATCACGAAGATGACTAATAATGGTCGTGTGATCTTTGGGGCAACGGTAACGGTATTGAATGTGGGTTCTGATGAAGAGCAGACTTACCGTATCGTGGGTGACGATGAAGCGAATATCAAAGAAAACCTGATTTCGGTGAATTCACCCATTGCTCGTGGGCTGATTGGTAAAGAAGTGGATGATGCTGTTGTGATCAGTACGCCAGGCGGCAAAGTGGAATATGAAGTTCTGAATGTCGAGTATCTCTGATGTTGGGAAACAGTTTAATCCTGCCTGTTAGGGTGAGAAACTGTTACAGAGAAATCGTGGCAAGCGGCCATTATGCTGATATGGAAATAAAAAAGGCCTGAGATGGCCTTTTTTATCATGGTAGATATGGCACTTTTGTATAAATATGCTGTGATTATTTCGGTAAACTAATCCTGCGTTCTTTCGATGGACGGTAGAGAACTAGCATTTTCCCAATGATTTGCACATTATATGCACCAGTTTCACGAACAATCGCTTCAGCGATCAAAGTTTTGATTTCACGGTCTTCGCCTGCAACTTTGACTTTGATAAGCTCGTGATGCGAAAGAGTTTGCTCGATTTCAGCCAACACGCCTTCAGTCAGCCCGTTGTTACCAATCATAACGACAGGTTTTAATGAATGAGCGAGACTTTTCAGGTATTGCACTTGTTTCTTGTTAAGAGTCATCGTTTTTTTGCTTATGTTGGGATTGAAAACGGCCTATTCTACCGCCATCTCGTATCTATCACCATAAAAGTATGGCGTGATTTGATAGGAGAGTGCAAAAATATAGCTCTCTATTAGTATAGTTGGAAAGAACAATGGCCAATAAAAAACGCTCAGCAAGCTCCAGTCGCTGGTTACAGGAACATTTTAGTGATAAATATGTTCTTCAGGCGCAGAAAAAAGGGCTTCGCTCTCGCGCTTGGTTTAAACTTGATGGGATACAGCAAAGCGACAAAATCTTTAAACCGGGTATGACCGTTGTTGATCTAGGCGCTGCTCCGGGAGGGTGGTCTCAATACGTAGTCAGTCAGATTGGTGATCGTGGGCGGGTAATTGCCTGCGACCTTTTACCAATGGATCCGATTGTTGGAGTCGATTTCCTTCAAGGCGATTTTCGTGATGAACTTGTATTGAAAGCATTGCTTGAGAGAGTGGGTGATAATAAAGTCCAGGTCGTCATGTCGGATATGGCTCCCAATATGAGTGGAACCCCCGCGGTCGATATTCCTCGATCCATGTATCTGATTGAGTTAGCGTTAGGTATGTGTCGTGATGTGCTGGCCCCTGGCGGTAGTTTTATCGTTAAAGTGTTTCAGGGAGAAGGCTTTGATGAATACCTGAGGGAAATACGCTCCCTTTTTACGAAGGTTAAAGTTCGTAAACCAGAAGCTTCGCGGGCACGATCGCGTGAAGTATACATTGTAGCGACAGGGCGGAAACTGTAGTACCCTGACTACTATTTGTTAACACAGTTGTAATATGAGGTTAATCCCTTGAGTGACATGGCGAAAAACCTGATTCTCTGGTTAGTCATCGCAGTTGTCTTGATGGTATTGTTCCAGAGTTTTGGTCCTGGCGATTCTAGCGGTCGCAGGGTAGATTACTCTAATTTCATCAGTGAGTTATCTCAGAATCAAGTGCGAGAAGTACGTATATCGGGTCGTGATATTGATTACAGTAAGAAAGACGACGGTAAAAAATACAGCACTTACATGCCAATTCAGGATGAGAAGCTGCTGGATACTCTACTGAATAAGCAGGTGAAAGTTGTTGGTGAACCACCAGAACAACAGGGCCTGCTCGCGACTCTCTTTATTTCCTGGTTCCCAATGCTACTGCTGATTGGCGTCTGGATATTCTTTATGCGCCAAATGCAAGGTGGTGGCGGTAAAGGGGCGATGTCTTTTGGTAAGAGCAAAGCCCGCATGTTGACAGAAGATCAGATTAAAACCACGTTTGCGGATGTTGCTGGCTGCGATGAAGCAAAAGAAGAAGTGGGAGAACTGGTAGAATATCTGCGTGAACCTGGCCGTTTCCAGAAACTGGGTGGTAAGATCCCGAAAGGTATCTTAATGGTTGGTCCTCCTGGTACAGGTAAAACGTTGCTGGCAAAAGCCATCGCAGGTGAGGCTAAAGTGCCTTTCTTTACTATTTCCGGTTCTGACTTCGTTGAAATGTTCGTTGGTGTGGGAGCTTCCCGTGTTCGTGATATGTTTGAACAGGCGAAAAAATCCGCGCCTTGTATCATCTTCATCGACGAAATTGATGCTGTAGGCCGTCAACGTGGTGCTGGTCTGGGTGGTGGACACGATGAACGTGAACAGACACTGAACCAGATGCTGGTTGAAATGGATGGTTTCGAAGGTAACGAAGGCATCATCGTTATTGCCGCAACTAACCGTCCTGATGTGCTGGATCCTGCATTGCTGCGTCCGGGTCGCTTCGACCGCCAAGTCGTTGTTGGCCTGCCAGATGTTCGCGGTCGTGAGCAGATTCTGAAAGTGCATATGCGTCGTATCCCGCTGGATACCGACGTTGACGCTTCCATCATTGCTCGTGGTACACCAGGTTTCTCTGGTGCGGATCTTGCGAACCTTGCGAACGAAGCTGCTTTGTTTGCCGCTCGTGGCAATAAGCGTGTTGTTTCCATGGTGGAGTTTGAAAAAGCAAAAGATAAGATCATGATGGGTGCAGAACGCCGTTCCATGGTCATGACGGAAGAGCAGAAAGAATCCACGGCTTATCATGAAGCAGGACACGCCATCATTGGCCGTCTAGTACCAGAACATGATCCTGTTCATAAAGTCACGATTATTCCTCGCGGTCGTGCGTTGGGTGTGACTTTCTTCCTGCCAGAAGGTGATCAGATCAGCGCGAGCCGCCAGAAACTGGAAAGCCAGCTTTCAACGTTATACGGTGGCCGTCTGGCAGAAGAAATTATCTACGGTGTAGACAGTGTTTCTACTGGCGCATCCAACGATATTAAGGTGGCGACATCTATTGCCCGTAACATGGTGACACAGTGGGGCTTCTCGGAAAAACTGGGCCCACTGTTGTATGCGGAAGAAGAAGGCGAAATCTTCCTTGGCCGTTCGGTTGCTAAAGCGAAACATATGTCGGAAGATACTGCGCGTTTAATTGATCATGAAGTGAAAGCTATCGTCGATCGTAATTATCAACGCGCCCGTAAAATTCTGATGGATAATCTGGATATCCTGCATTCGATGAAAGATGCGTTGATGAAGTATGAAACCATTGATGCACCTCAGATTGATGACTTGATGAATCGAACAACAGTACGTCCACCAGCAGGTTGGGAAGGTGACAACAATAATGGCGGTAATAACCGTCATAATACGTCATCCCCGCAGCAGACTGTGAAACCTGCGGATGGTAATCCAACCGCATAACGCAGTTAACAACCTTTATCAAATCAAGGGCAATTACAGATTGTTGCCCTTGGATTTGACAGACTGTACTTATTAAACCCCAGGTCTTCCTGGGGTTTTGACATTAAGGCACCCTAGCGATGAAACTGACAGCCAGAGGCAGTGTCCTCGATCTTTCCCGTCCACAAGTGATGGGGATTCTGAACGTTACCCCTGATTCCTTTTCAGATGGAGGTAATCACAATACCTTTGATGCTGCGTTGCGGCACGCAGCCACAATGATCGAGGAAGGTGCAGCCATTATCGATGTGGGTGGAGAATCGACACGCCCGGATGCCGTGGATGTGAGTGAGCAGGAAGAACTGGATCGCGTTGTCCCCGTGGTTGAAGCATTGGCGCAGCGGTTTGATGTATGGATCTCCATCGATACCTCAAAAGCCATAGTGATGCAGGAATCTGCGAAAGTCGGTGCTCATATGATCAATGACATTCGTTCGTTGCAGGAGTTTGGTGCACTTGACGCAGTGGTAAAGACGGGATTGCCTGTTTGTCTGATGCACATGCAGGGACAGCCCCGCACGATGCAGACAGAGCCATACTACGAAGATGTCGTTTTGGAAGCTAAAACATTTTTGACGAGGCAAATTGATCGCTGTGTTGCGGCAGGCATCGCAAAAAACAAACTAATCCTTGATCCAGGCTTCGGCTTCGGGAAGAACTTATCGCATAATTATCAGCTATTGGCTCATTTGGAAGAATTCCATCATCTTGGCTTGCCTATTCTGGCTGGAATGTCACGTAAATCGATGATTGGCCAATTGCTTCATGTACCACCGCAGGAGCGTGTGACAGGAAGTATCGCCTGCGCTGTGATTGCAGCGATGCAAGGTGCCCAAATTATTCGTGTGCATGATGTAAAAGAAACCGTACAGGCAATGCAAATTGTTCAGGCAACACTGTCAGCGAAAAACACACTGGCTGCCAAGAACACGCTGTGAGCAAAGAACACGTTCAGCAAAGGAAGAAAAAATTTATGAGTAGCCGTAAATATTTTGGTACTGATGGTATTCGTGGCAAAGTGGGTGATAGCCCAATTACCCCTGATTTTGTTTTGAAACTCGGTTGGGCTGCGGGAAAAGTACTGGCGCGTCATGGTTCTCGCAAAATTATCATTGGTAAAGATACGCGTATTTCCGGCTATATGCTGGAGTCTGCTCTGGAAGCAGGGTTGGCAGCAGCGGGTCTATCGGCATCTTTTACTGGCCCCATGCCAACACCGGCTGTGGCCTATTTGACACGTACTTTCCGCGCAGAAGCGGGAATTGTCATTTCAGCCTCTCACAATCCTTACTATGACAACGGTATTAAATTCTTCTCTATCGATGGAACCAAATTGCCTGATAATGTTGAAGAAGCCATTGAAGCTGAAATGGAAAAACCACTGACCTGCGTAGAATCTGCTGAGTTGGGGCGTGCCAATCGGATTGTTGATGCGGCTGGTCGTTACATTGAATTTTGTAAAGGCACATTCCCGAGTGAACAAAGCCTGAATGGATTGAAAGTTGTATTGGATTGTGCCAATGGTGCAACCTACCATATTGCCCCGAACGTTCTCAGAGAACTGGGTGCGAATGTTGTGACCATTGGCTGTGAGCCGAATGGCATCAACATTAATGAAGAGTGTGGTGCAACAGATGTTCGTCTGTTACAGAAGCGGGTACAGGAAGAGCAGGCTGATGTTGGTCTGGCATTTGATGGTGATGGTGATCGCATTATCATGGTTGATCATCTGGGACAGAAAGTGGATGGAGACCAGATCCTCTATATCATCGCGCGTGAGGCATTGAGACAGGGGCAACTGCGCGGTGGTGCGGTTGGTACTCTGATGAGCAATATGGGGCTGGAATTAGCGCTTAAACAGCTTGGTATCCCATTTGAGCGAGCAAAAGTGGGCGATCGCTACGTACTGGAAAAATTGCAAGAAAAAGGTTGGCGTCTGGGGGCGGAAAATTCCGGCCATGTGATTTTGCTGGACAAAACCACGACTGGCGATGGCATTGTGGCAGGATTGCAGGTACTGAGCGCAATGGTACGGAATAATATGAGCCTGCATGACCTGTGCAGCGGCATGAAACTTCTGCCACAAATTCTGGTAAATGTCCGTTTTGCGGGTGATAACGATCCTCTGCAATCAGAACCTGTGCTAGAAGCCGTTAAATCGGTTGAGGCTGAATTGAACGGCCGTGGTCGAGTACTGCTACGTAAATCGGGTACAGAGCCACTTATCCGTGTGATGGTGGAAGGTGAAGATGAAGAATTGGTCACTGCATTGGCACACCGTATTGCTGATGCCGTGAAAAAATAGGATGATTTGTTGATTTTTTCTTCGATCAACGCCAGTATTTGAAATTAACCTTGCTTGTCTGAAACGCTTTGGTTAGTATTCACACCCGCTCAATAAGTTAATTTTTCTAATTATGGGCGGGTGATGCAGTATAACGTTGCTACAGAACTGTGGTAAATCCCCACGAGAAAACGGGTACGACATATGTATGAAGCTCTTTTAGGTGTATTCTTGCTGGCTGGTCTTGGAGTGATTGCTCTGGTTCTGCTACAGCAGGGTAAAGGTGCTGATATGGGTGCTTCTTTCGGTGCGGGTGCGTCTGCAACACTGTTTGGTTCATCGGGCTCTAGTAATTTCATGACCCGTATGACGGCTGTTTTCGCTACACTGTTTTTTGTTATCAGTTTGATTCTGGGTAACATGACTAGCAACCGAACTGGTTCAGACAGTAAGTGGGAAAATCTTGCTGAGCCTGTAAAAGTTGAAAAACAAACAGAAGTACCAGCATCGCCAGCAAAACCAAATAGTGATATCCCACAGTAAGTTCAGTAAAAGAATTAAAATGGAGTTGTTAGTTTAACCAGATTGTTAGTTTAAGCAGTAAGTATAAGCGACAGGTTGAAATAACAGTTCTATAATCAGTGCCGAGGTGGTGAAATTGGTATACACGCTACCTTGAGGTGGTAGTGCCTAAACAACGGGCGTACGGGTTCAAGTCCCGTCCTCGGCACCATAATCTAGAAACTTGCGTTTTTAGTATTATCAGCGTAAGATTTGCCACGTTTTCGAACGCGGGATGGAGCAGCATGGTAGCTCGTCGGGCTCATAACCCGAAGGTCGTCGGTTCAAATCCGGCTCCCGCAACCACTTCTTAATAACATGTACCTTTTCGAGAGTCATAATTCAGCAGCCATAGAGATATCGATCCTGATTTGAAAGGTTGTTTTGATAGGTATAAAAGAAGTTGGTTGAGACCACTGGCAGTAAACAGGGTCCAGTTGCATAAAGCCCCGAGTATCGGGGTTTTTTGTTATTTGACAGCAGAACTACTGGGCTAATATAGCCCTTTTTTTATGTCTTGGGGGTGGGCTTGTCCACATTAGAGCAAAAATTAACAGCGATGATTTCAGCACCAGTTGAAGCTTTGGGGTTTGAATTAGTGGGCCTGGAGTTTATCCGTGCACGTGTATCAACACTGCGGGTCTATATCGATAGTGAGGAGGGTATCACTGTTGATAATTGTGCTGATGTGAGCCACCAGGTCAGTGCAGTACTCGATGTCGAAGATCCGATCTCAGTGCTTTATAACCTGGAAATATCTTCACCAGGACTTGAACGTCCACTGTTTAATGCTGAACATTACCAGCGTTTTATGGGTGAAGAAGTTAGTCTGGTTTTACGTATGGCAATGCAGAACCGCCGTAGATGGCAAGGTATTATCAAAGTTGTCGATGGTGAAATGATTACGGTTACGGTGGATGGAAAAGACGAAGTGTTCGCACTGAGCAACATCCAGAAAGCGAACCTGGTACCCCACTTTTAAAGTTCGGATGAGGCAACTAGGATGAATAAAGAAATTCTGGCTGTTGTGGAAGCGGTTTCTAATGAAAAATCTCTCCCCCGCGAAAAAATCTTCGAAGCATTAGAAATTGCATTGGCGACAGCCACCAAGAAAAAGTATGAGCAGGAAATCGATGTTCGTGTTTGCATCGATCGTAAATCCGGTGATTTCGATACCTTCCGTCGTTGGGTGGCGGTTGATGAAGTAACCCTGCCAACCCGCGAAATCACGCTGGAAGCTGCAAAATATGAAGACCCAGAAATGGAACTGGGTGGTTATATTGAAGATCAAATTGAATCAGTAACTTTTGACCGTATCACGACCCAGACCGCAAAACAGGTTATCGTACAGAAAGTACGTGAAGCTGAACGTGCGATGGTGGTTGATCAGTTCCGTGAGCAGCAGGGTGAGATAGTGACTGCTCAGGTCAAGAAAGTGAACCGTGAGAATATTACCCTTGATTTGGGTAATAACGCTGAAGCGGTCATTTTACGTGAAGATATGTTGCCACGGGAAAATTTCCGTCCAGGTGACCGTGTGCGTGGTGTCCTGTATGATGTTCGCCCAGAAGCTCGTGGTGCACAGCTTTTCATCACCCGCTCTCGTCCTGAGATGTTGGTTGAGCTGTTCCGCATTGAGGTGCCTGAGATTGGCGAAGAGATCATTGAGATTAAAGCAGCCGCCCGTGATCCAGGTTCTCGTGCGAAAATCGCAGTAAAAACCAACGACAAACGTATCGATCCAGTTGGTGCCTGCGTAGGTATGCGTGGTGCGAGGGTACAGGCCGTTTCCAGCGAACTGGGCGGTGAAAGAATTGACATTGTGCTGTGGGATGATAATCCTGCACAGTTTGTCATTAATGCAATGGCTCCGGCGGATGTTGCATCTATCGTAGTTGATGAAGATAACTGCACGATGGATGTTGCCGTGGAAAACAGCAATCTTGCTCAGGCGATTGGCCGTAATGGTCAAAACGTCCGCCTGGCGGCACAACTGCTGAAAAAACATCGTGGTGATGACAAGTGGGAACTGAACGTCATGACTGCGGAAGAGCTGCAAGCAAAACATCAGGCAGAAGCACATGCTTCTATTGATACATTTACCAAGCATCTCGACATTGATGTAGATTTCGCCACCGTATTGGTCGAGGAAGGCTTCTCTACGCTAGAAGAACTGGCTTATGTGCCAATCAATGAACTTCTGGCAATAGAGGGCCTTGATGAGGAAACCGTTGAAGCTCTTCGTGAACGTGCAAAAGCGGCCTTGACGACGCTGGAACTGGCTCAGAAAGAGAGCCTTGGTGATCAGCAGCCTGCCGAAGATTTATTGAATTTATCTGGCATGGATCGTACTTTGGCGTTTAACCTGGCTGCCCATGGCATCTGTACTCTGGAAGATCTTGCCGAGCAGGGTATCGACGACTTATCTGATATCGAAGGACTGAGTGATGAGAAAGCAGGAGAACTCATTATGGCAGCCCGTAATATCTGTTGGTTTGGCGATGATGCATAAATAAACTGTAGCAGGAAGGAACAGAATGACAGAGGTAACCGTAAAATTACTGGCAGAAGAGATCCAGACATCGGTTGAACGCCTGATCCAGCAATTCGCTGATGCTGGCATTCAGAAAACCGCAACTGACTCTGTTTCCCAGAGAGAAAAAGAATCTTTGCTGGCACACTTGAACCGCGAACAAGGTGGTTCTGGCGGCCAGCCAGGTAAATTGACACTACAGCGTAAGACTCGCAGTACACTAAACGTTCCTGGCACCGGTGGCAAAAGTAAATCGGTAGCGATTGAAGTCCGCAAAAAACGCACATATGTGAACCGTGACGCGATTGAACAATCTCAAACGGAAGAACAGGCGCAGCGTGAAGCGGAAGAGCAGGCTCGGCGCGAGGTAGAAGAAAAGGCGCGGCTTGAAACTGAAGCGAAAAAATTCGCGGAAGAGCAAGCTAAACGTGATGCTGAAGAACAGGCAAAACGTGAAGCAGCAAAGAGCGCTCAACGTGAAGCAGAAGAAAAAGCTAAACGCGAAGGGGTTGAAATGACTCAGCGTGAGGCGGCGGAAAAAGAAAAAGTGACTAAGCAACATACCGAAAACAAACCAAAATCAGTTCAGACTGAGCCTGCCGTGCAAAGTGAAAAAGCGCGCCGTGAAGCCGAAGCAGCAAATTTAAAACGCAAAGCTGAAGAAGAGGTGCGCCGCAAAGTTGAAGCGGAAGCGAAACGTGTCGCGGAAGAAGCGCGTCGCATGGCAGAAGAAAATAAAGATAAATGGTCAGAAACCGCTGAACCCAGCGAAAGTACTGATGATTATCACGTAACCACTTCCCATCACGCCCGTGCTGCGGAAGACGAAAATGACGCTAAAGTTGAAGGCGATCGCCGTACCCGTAGCCGTGGCGGCAAAGCTACCCGCCAGAAGAAGAATAACAAACATTCTGAATCGAAAGCTGATCGCGAAGAAGCACGTGCAGTCGGCCGTACCAAAGGCAAACAGCGCAAACCGAGTACCTTACAGCAAAGCTTCACCAAGCCAGTTGCCGCGGTTAACCGTGATGTTGTGATTGGTGAAACCATTACCGTAGCTGAACTGGCCAACAAGATGGCGGTCAAAGGTTCCCAAGTTATCAAGACCATGATGAAGATGGGCGCAATGGCGACCATTAATCAAGTTGTTGATCAGGAAACCGCACAGCTAGTTGCTGAAGAAATGGGGCACAAAGTTATCCTGCGTCGTGAAAACGAACTGGAAGAAGCGCTGATGAGCGATCGTGACACGGGTGAAACGCTGGCTGAATCTCGTGCACCTGTTGTTACCATCATGGGTCACGTTGACCATGGTAAAACCTCACTGCTGGACTACATCCGTTCTACCAAAGTAGCTTCTGGCGAAGCAGGTGGCATTACCCAGCATATCGGTGCGTACCATGTACAAACTGAAAAAGGTATGATCACCTTCCTTGATACCCCAGGACATGCTGCGTTTACTTCTATGCGTGCTCGTGGTGCCAAGGCGACGGATATCGTAGTTCTGGTTGTCGCAGCGGATGATGGCGTGATGCCTCAGACTGTGGAAGCCATCCAGCACGCCAAGGCAGCTAACGTACCTGTTGTTGTTGCTGTGAACAAAATCGATAAGCCAGACGCAGATCCAGATCGCGTCAAGAATGAACTGACACAATACGGTATCATTCCTGAGGAATGGGGTGGTGAAAACCAGTTCATGAACGTGTCTGCCAAAGCAGGTATCGGTATTGATGAATTGCTGGAATCTATTCTGCTACAGGCTGAACTGCTTGAACTGAACGCTGTTCGTACTGGTATGGCTAATGGTGTGGTCATTGAATCCTTCTTGGATAAAGGCCGTGGCCCAGTTGCAACCATTCTGGTTCAATCAGGTACTCTGAATAAGGGCGACATCGTCCTGTGTGGCTTTGAATATGGCCGTATCCGTGCGATGCGTGACGAACTTGGTCTTGAAGTCATGTCTGCTGGCCCGTCCATTCCAGTTGAAATTCTGGGTCTTTCCAGCGTACCGTCAGCGGGTGATGAAGCGACTGTGGTACGTGACGAGAAGAAAGCGCGTGAAGTGGCCTTGTACCGTCAGGGTAAATTCCGCGAAGTGAAACTGGCTCGTCAGCAGAAATCTAAACTGGAAAACATGTTTGCCAACATGGAAGAAGGTAAGGTATCTGAACTGAACATCGTTCTGAAAACCGACGTTCAGGGTACATGCGAAGCGATCTGCGACTCACTGCTGAAACTGTCTACTGATGAAGTGAAAGTGAGAATCATCGGTTCTGGTGTCGGCGGAATCACTGAAACTGATGCGACTCTTGCCGCAGCGTCTAACGCAATCATTCTGGGCTTCAACGTCCGTGCGGATGCTTCTGCACGTCGTATCATTGAAAGCGAAAGTGTTGATCTGCGTTACTACTCCGTTATCTATAGTCTGATTGATGAAATCAAACAGGCAATGAGCGGTATGCTAGCGCCAGAATACAAACAGCAGATCATGGGTCTTGCAGAAGTCCGTGATGTCTTTAAATCACCGAAGTTTGGTGCTATCGCTGGCTGTATGGTGACAGAAGGCTCCATCAAGCGTAATAATCCTATCCGCGTCCTGCGTGACAACGTGGTTATCTACGAAGGTGAGCTGGAATCCCTGCGTCGCTTTAAGGATGACGTTAACGAAGTCCGTAATGGTATGGAATGTGGTATCGGTGTGAAGAACTACAATGACGTCCGTGTTGGTGACATGATTGAAGTCTTTGAAATTATTGAAATCAAACGCTCCATCGCTTAATACCATCATAGATTCATTCCATTCTTGGGGGGCTTTATGCCCCCCAAAATGTCAGGAGATAAAACAATGGCAAGAGAATTCAGTCGAACTCAGCGCGTTGCACAGGAAATGCAAAAAGAAATTGCCATCATTTTACAGCGCGAAGTTAAAGATCCCCGTATCGGTATGGCAACAGTCTCTGGTGTTGAGGTTTCCCGTGATCTGGCTTATGCCAAAGTATTTGTAACTTTTCTGAATGTGCTGGTCGAAGGGCAAGATTCGGAGATGGTCAACGGGGGCATTAAGGCCTTGAATGAAGCTTCTGGTTTTATTCGTTCCTTGCTGGGCAAAGCCATGCGTCTGCGTGTTATCCCCGAACTCACGTTCTCTTACGACAGCTCTCTAGTAGACGGAATGCGCATGTCGAACCTTGTCACTAAAGTCGTGAGAAACGATGAGCAGCGTCGTGTTTCTGCGGATCACAACGAGGAAAAGTGATGGGGCGTCGTCGTAGGGGCCGTGCGATACACGGCGTATTGCTGCTGGATAAGCCGCAGGATATTTCCTCTAATGATGCGTTACAGAAAGTAAGGCGGATCTTCAATGCCAGCAAAGCGGGCCATACGGGCGCGCTAGATCCACTGGCTACCGGAATGCTGCCAATTTGCCTTGGTGAAGCGACCAAATTTTCCCAGTTCCTGCTGGATTCTGACAAACGTTATCGGGTAATTGCCCGTTTGGGACAGCGCACAGACACTTCGGATTCACATGGAAAAATCATTTGTGAACGTGAAGTGCAGATCACCGAGCCCCAGCTTGCAGCCGCATTGGATACATTCCGTGGTGATACTATGCAGATTCCTTCCATGTATTCTGCGCTGAAACATCAGGGAAAACCGCTGTATGAATATGCCCGTCAGGGAATTGAAATTGAGCGGGAAGCGCGTCCGATTACCGTTTACGAATTGCAGTTCATTCGCTGGGAAGGTGATGAGCTAGAGCTGGAAATACACTGTTCCAAGGGAACGTATATCCGTACTATCATTGATGATTTAGGCGAGCTATTGGGCTGTGGTGCGCATGTGATTTATCTGCGCCGTTTGCAGGTTGCCAATTATCCCACTCATAGAATGGTGACACTGGAACAGTTGCATGAATTAAAAAAACAGGCTGAAGAGCAAGAGATTGATGCGGGAGAATTGCTCGATCCATTGTTATTGCCAATGGATACAGCGGTCGCACATTTTCCAGTTATTCAGTTGGCATCAGTCGTTGCTGCTTATTTTAAGCAGGGGCAGCCAGTTCGCAGTAAACACAGTTTAACATCCGGTGAATGGGTGCGAGTCACTGAAGGGGATGAAAACAAATTCATCGGCATCGCAGTGATTGATGATGATGGTCTGGTAGCTCCGCGTCGTCTGGTGGTAGAAACAGAACAACTATAAAAACCAATCGCATAAATTGTGTGTGGTTTAAAACAGGCAATTTGGCACAGATAAGAAACAGACAAATTGTACTGGAGCATGGAAATGGTGATCACTGGGCTGTCTTGCGCTTCCCCTATTTGCAGCGTAGAATAGCGCGTCTATATATGAGTTGCTGAATTAGAGATTGGCACTCATGATTTTTAATTTATATTTGGAGTTATACTATGTCTCTAAGTACTGAAGCAAAAGCGCAAATCGTTGCTGAGTTTGGCCGTGGCACTAACGACAGTGGTTCTAGCGAAGTTCAGGTTGCCCTGCTGACCGCTCAAATCAACCACCTGCAAGGCCACTTTTCAGAGCACAAAAAAGATCACCACAGCCGTCGTGGTCTGCTGCGCATGGTTGCACAGCGTCGTAAGCTACTGAACTACCTGAAGCGTAAAGATCTTGCACGTTACACTGCACTGATCGAGCGTCTGGGACTGCGTCGCTAATTGATGAGTTTCAGTGAAAAGGGGCCTAATAGGGCCCCTTTTCTTCTAGGAAGCGAAGCGGGAAGCGGAACGTTAAAAACTTAAGTTCTGTTTCTGAAATTTTAACCTCTTCCGCTACAGGGACTCGCGCGGCTAATGAGAGTGCTTAAGGGAATTAAGTGTTGTCATTAGTCGTGAGGGTGTAGCAAAAAGAGAATGTCTATTGTTGCTGATATTTAGAGTCGGCAACACTAACCAAGGAATATGATTTTGCTGAATCCGATTGTTCGTAAATTCCAGTATGGTCAGCATACCGTGACCATTGAAACCGGCATGATGGCTCGTCAGGCGACAGCAGCCGTTATGGTAAATATGGATGACACTGCGGTATTTGTTACCGTTGTTGGCCAGAAAAAAATGAAAGCAGGTCAGGATTTCTTCCCACTGACCGTTAACTATCAGGAGCGTACTTACGCTGCTGGTCGTATTCCAGGAAGTTTCTTCCGTCGTGAAGGCCGTCCAGGTGAAGGCGAAACCCTTGTTGCCCGTTTGATTGACCGTCCTCTGCGTCCACTGTTCCCAGAAGGTTTTCTGAACGAAGTTCAAATCATCGCGACAGTTGTTTCTGTTAATCCACTGGTGAACCCTGATATCGTTGCCATGATTGGTGCATCCGCTGCACTGGCACTGTCAGGCATTCCATTCAATGGCCCAATTGGTGCTGCACGCGTCGGTTACATCAACGATCAATACGTGTTGAACCCAACCAGTGATGAACTGAAAAACAGCCGTTTAGATTTAGTGGTTGCGGGTACAGCAGGCGCGGTACTGATGGTCGAATCTGAAGCGGAACTGTTGACTGAAGAGCAGATGCTGGGTGCCGTTGTCTTTGGTCACGAACAGCAGCAGATTGTGATTGATCACATCAATGCATTAGTTGCTGAAGCGGGTAAAGAGAAGTGGGACTGGGCACCAGAATCTATCAACCAGCCACTGCATGATCGCGTTGCTGAACTGGCAGAAAGCCGTCTGGGTGATGCTTACCGTATTACCGAAAAACAGGAACGTTACGCTCAGGTTAATACCATCAAAGAAGAAGTTTCTGCGATTATCGTTGCAGAAGCGGCAGAAAAAGGTGTTGAACTGGAAGCATCAGAAGTTCTTGACGTGCTGTCTGTTCTGGAGAAAAACGTCGTTCGTGGCCGTGTCCTGCGTGGTGAGCCTCGCATTGACGGCCGTGAAAAAGACATGGTTCGCGCGCTGGACGTTCGTACTGGTGTACTGCCACGTACTCACGGTTCATCCCTGTTCACCCGTGGGGAGACTCAGGCGTTGGTTGCAGCGACACTGGGGACTGAGCGTGATGCCCAAGTTATTGATGAACTGATGGGCGAGCGTGCCGATCGCTTCCTGTTCCATTACAACTTCCCTCCGTACTCTGTTGGTGAAACGGGTATGGTCGGCTCACCAAAACGTCGTGAAATTGGTCACGGTCGTCTGGCGAAACGTGGTGTTCTGGCTGTAATGCCAACCGCCAACGAATTCCCATATACTATTCGCGTAGTTTCTGAAATTACCGAATCTAACGGTTCTTCTTCTATGGCTTCTGTCTGTGGTGCTTCACTGGCACTGATGGATGCTGGTGTACCCATTAAGGCTGCGGTTGCTGGTATCGCTATGGGTCTGGTGAAAGAAGGGGATAACTTTGTTGTTCTGTCTGATATTCTGGGTGACGAAGATCATCTGGGTGACATGGACTTTAAAGTCGCGGGTAGCCGTGATGGTATCAGCGCATTGCAGATGGATATCAAAATTGAAGGTATCACCAGCGAAATCATGCAGGTTGCTCTGAATCAAGCTAAAGGTGCTCGTCTGCACATTCTTGGCGTGATGGAACAGGCTATCCAAAGCCCACGCAATGATATCTCTGAATTTGCGCCACGCATCCACACCATTAAGATCAATCCAGACAAAATCAAAGATGTGATTGGTAAAGGCGGTTCAGTGATCCGTGCGCTGACAGAAGAAACTGGCACAACCATCGAAATCGAAGATGATGGTACTGTGAAGATTGCAGCCACTGACAGTGATAAGGCCCATCACGCTATCAGACGTATCGAAGAGATTACTGCTGAAGTTGAAGTTGGCCGCATTTATAATGGTAAAGTGACCCGTATTGTTGACTTCGGTGCGTTCGTTGCTATTGGTGGTGGCAAAGAAGGTCTGGTACATATTTCTCAGATCGCAGACAAGCGTGTTGAGAAAGTGACAGACTATCTGCAACTCGCTCAGGAAGTGCCTGTCAAGGTACTGGAAATCGACCGTCAGGGCCGTATTCGTCTGAGCATGAAAGAAGCTGTGACCAATACCACTACCGATGAAGCACTACAATCACCGGAATCATCAGTAGAATAAATTTGACGTAAAGAACGGCGTCCTGTAAAAAGGGCGCCGTTTAGTCAATTTTGGGCAGGACGCCTGAAATATACAATGTGGGTGGAGTAACAGGGCATTCTGATTAATGTCTGACTTCGGGAGTAGGAAATGAATTCTTTTCTGCGCTGGTGTTATGTTGCGGTTATCTTTCTCCTTGTGGGATGTAGCAGCACTGGATGGCGTAAAGATGAAATGATTGCTATTCCATTACAACCGACATTGCAACAAGAGGTTATTCTGGCTCGTATGGAACAAATACTTGCCAGTCGCTCGCTTACGGAAGATGAGTATGCACAGCTTTTATATGAGAGAGGTGTGCTGTATGATAGCCTCGGGCTGAGGGCACTGGCGCAGAATGATTTTTCAGTGGCTTTGTCTATCCGTCCTGATATTCCTGAAATTTTCAATTACTTAGGGATTTATTTTACGCAGGCAGGCAATTTTGATGCTGCCTATGAAGCGTTTGATTCTGTTTTAGAGCTTGATCCAACTTACAACTACGCGCGAATGAATCGCGGCATTACACTGTATTATGGTGGCCGCTATCGTTTAGCGCAGGATGATCTGCAGGCGTTTTATCAAGACGATCCAAATGATCCCTTCCGTTCGTTGTGGTTGTACCTTGTGGAAGATAAAATCGATCCCAAGGTTGCAATGACCAATTTGTCACGCCATTTTGACAAAGCGAACCGGGGGCTATGGGGCTGGAATATTGTTGAGTTCTATTTAGGCAAAATCAGTGAGAAAACACTGATGGATCGCCTGAAGGAGAATTCATCAGATAACACTTCGCTCGCTGAGCATCTCAGTGAAACTGACTTCTATTTAGGTAAGCATTACCTAAGTCTGGGGGATGAGGATAACGCGGTTGCGTTATTCAAGCTGACGGTAGCTAACAATGTCCATAATTTTGTTGAGCACCGCTATGCATTGTTGGAATTAGCGCTTCTAGGCCAGAGACAAGATGACCTATCGGAATCGAACCAACAATAGCTGACGAACATTTTCATGACAGATTTTAAAGTCCACATCTTGATAGGTGGGGGCTTGTTTGTTCGTTTAATAACATAATTTGAGCCAGTTCACATTTTAAATGAAAATGACAGAAATTCTTTTCACTGTGTTATGTAGACTGGCCGCCACGATTAATGAGGCACCATTACATGACCACTGAGACTGAAATCTCTTTTGCTGATTTAGGTTTATCAGCACCTATTCTTGCTGCACTGGGAGACATGGGCTATGAGAAGCCTTCTCCTATCCAACAACAATGTATTCCTCACCTGTTAAACGGTCGTGATGTGCTGGGTATGGCACAGACCGGTAGTGGTAAAACTGCAGCATTTAGCTTGCCTTTGCTGCACAACATTGATGCTGAGCTTAAAGCCCCACAGATCCTTGTGTTAGCGCCAACCCGTGAGCTGGCGGTACAGGTTGCCGAAGCATTTTCAGAATTTTCCAAGCAAATGCGCAGTGTAAACGTTGTTGCACTCTACGGTGGACAGCGTTATGACGTGCAATTGCGTGCACTGCGTCAAGGGCCACAGGTTGTGGTAGGCACGCCGGGTCGTCTGCTGGATCACCTGAAGCGTGGTACTTTGGATCTGTCCAACCTGAAAGGTCTGGTACTGGATGAAGCCGACGAAATGCTGCGCATGGGCTTTATCGAAGATGTTGAGAACATCATGAGCCAGATCCCTGCTGAGCACCAGACTGCCTTGTTCTCAGCAACTATGCCTGAAGCGATTCGTCGTATTACTCGTCGTTTCATGAATGATCCACAGGAAGTTCGTATTCAGAGCAGTGTGACTACTCGTCCAGATATCAGCCAGAGCTACTGGTCTGTACATGGCGTGCGTAAAAACGAAGCACTGATACGTTTCCTTGAAACAGAAGATTTTGACGCTACGATTATTTTCGTGCGTACCAAAAATGCAACGCTGGAAGTAGCAGAAACCCTGGAACGTCATGGTTATAACTCTGCGGCATTGAATGGTGACATGAATCAGGCGCTGCGTGAGCAGACACTGGAACGTTTGAAAGATGGCCGTTTGGATATCCTGATTGCGACAGATGTAGCGGCTCGTGGTCTGGATGTTGAGCGCATCAGTCTGGTTGTGAACTACGATATCCCAATGGATGCGGAATCATATGTACACCGAATCGGCCGTACTGGTCGTGCTGGTCGTGCTGGCCGTGCTCTGCTGTTTGTTGAAAACCGCGAGCGTCGTCTGCTGCGTAACGTTGAACGTACCATGAAACTGACCATCCCGGAAGTTGAACTGCCGAATGCAGAACTTCTGAGCCAGCGTCGTCTGGAGAAATTTGCGGCTAAGGTTCAGCAGCAACTGGAAAGCAGCGATCTGGATCAGTATCGTGCACTGTTGTCTAAACTGAGCACTAACGATGAGCTGGATATAGAAACGCTGGCAGCGTCACTGCTGAAAATGGCACAGGGTGAGCGCCCACTGATTCTGCCACCAGACCCAGTTCGTCGTCCTCGTCGTGAATTCAATGATCGTGATGACCGTCGCCGTGATGGTTTCAGTAGTCGTGAAAGAAATGACAGAGGCGATCGCGGTGATAGAGGCGATCGTGGTGACAGAGGCGACAGAGCTGACCGTGGTGACAAAAGTGATCGTCCGCGCCGTGAACGCCGTGACGTGGGAGACATGGAACTGTACCGCATTGAAGTGGGTCGTGATGATGGTGTTGAAGTGCGTCACATTGTTGGTGCAATCGCCAACGAAGGTGATATCAGCAGCCGTTATATCGGTAACATCAAGCTGTTTGCTACTCACTCCACCATTGAGCTGCCAAAAGGAATGCCGGGGGATTTATTGTCTCACTTCACACGTACCCGCATCCTGAACAAGCCACTGAATATGCAGTTGATGGGTGATGCACAACCGTTTGAACGTCGCGAACGTCGTGGCGGTGGTAGTGGTCGTACTGGTAACGGTAGCAACGCTAGCAACGGTAGCACTGGCGGTAACGGTAGCAACGGTGGAAATGCTCCACGTCGTGATCGTGAGGGTTTTGGTAATGGTGGCCGTCGTTTTAGCACTGAACGCCGTGGCGATCGCGCTACTAATTCCCGTGGTCGTAGTGGTGATGAGAGCAATAGCGCACCACGTCGTCGTCAAAACAGCGGCAACGCATAAGCTTATAAGACACAGTGCATTGAAATAATGCCTTGAAGATAAAGCCCCTTTTCCTAATAGAGAAGGGGCTTTTTAATATTGAAGTAACATTAACATTTAAATTTCATCAATACTCATCAGCCTATGTTCAGCATATTCTTGGCCTCGATATCTGAAAGTAAGTGTTCACTTTGATGGATAACGACTTTCTTCGCTCTGAGCCTGAAACTAGCATGAGTCATTTCTAACAGCACTCGTTCTTCTACGGAACAGAGTCCCCCTTCGCTTTGATCCAGCGGGTGGATAAGTACCCGATGTTTTCGCCCGAAAAATTTATTAATCCCTTTCATAAAACCATGCTGATTGAGCAATGAGCGCAATTGTAATTCCGCATTATAAAAGTCGCCGACCAGTAAACGGGAAGAGCTGAAATTGCCTTCAATGGTCAGTTCTCGCTGATTATTGAGGTTTTTCAGGATCATTTGGTTTGTTTTAATTTTGAGATAGAAATCAGCCAAAGCTTATCCTTTGTTTAATTTTTTTAATGGTGAAGACATTATGCCCGGAAATATGCCCGGAAATATGCCCGGAAAAATGATTAATTTAACCCCAGAACTTCTTTTAGTGGTTTTAAATACCGGCGGCTGACTGGAATACGCTCATTATTTCGTAACACCAGTTCTGCCTGTCCATTCTCTCCAAAAATGATTTCCCGCAAATGAGTCATATTGACCAGATATTGACGATGGCAGCGGGTCAAAGAAGTCCGGGTTTCTAGCGTGCGCAGGGTTAACTCGGTAAAACCTTCCTGTTCATTGGCGCTCATCACATAAACCCCACTCAGGCGTGAGGTGACATACAGCACCTCATCCAGCTGCATCAGCCATATCCGGCTGTGCCCTGTACAGGGAATATATTTAAGCGGCTCATCTTCCTGTTGCAGATCTGCCAGATTTTGCTTCTGATAGCCTGAGCGCAGCCGCTGTAACGTCTTGCTCAGACGCTCCTTTTCCAGCGGTTTCAGCAAATAATCAAATGCGTGTTCTTCAAAGGCTTGCACTGCATATTCATCAAAGGCAGTGAGAAAAACGATATAGGGGCGATGCTCAGGATCAAGCAGCCCCACCATTTCAAGCCCAGTAATGCGGGGCATCTGAATATCAAGGAAAACCACATCCGGTTTCAGGCGATGGATAGTACCAATCGCTTCCACTGCGTTGGCACACTCACCGATGATTTGAATATCCGTTTCCTCTTCTAGCAGGCAACGCAGATTCTCACGAGCCAGTGGCTCATCATCAACAATCAATACATTCATACTTACACCGCTTTGTCAGCTTCTTTTTCCAATGGTAAACATAAAATGACACGGGTAAATTTTTCTGGTTGGCAATCAACACGCACACCATAGCGCTTACCATAGCGAAGCTGAAGACGTTTATCTACCAGACTCATTCCAAGTCCATCTCCCATTTTTTTTAGACAATAAAGTCCTGCATTATCTTCAATCTCAACCAGTAATAAATTAGCTTCCTGATGGGCTCGGATCGTAATTCGGCCTGTATCCAGTAACTGTGAAGTGCCATGTTTAATGGCGTTTTCTACCATGGGTTGCAGGGAAAAAGCGGGCAATTTTGCGCTGCGCAGGGATTCAGGTATTGCTATGGCAATTTGGAGACGCTCACGGAAACGGGCTTTCTCTATTTGTAAGTAAGCATTCACATGCTCTATCTCATTTTCCAGCGTGGCAATTTCCTCTGGTCGTTTCAGATTCTTGCGGAAAAATGTTGAAAGATATTGCACAAGCTGCCCGGCCTGTTGGCTATCCCGCCGGATCACCGCCTGTAACGTATTTAAGGCATTAAATAAAAAGTGAGGATTTACTTGCGCGTGAAGTAGCTTTACTTCTGATTGCAGCAAAGATTGCTTGTTCCGTTCGTATTGTCCGGCAAGAATTTGGGCAGAAAGCAGGCTGGCGATGCCCTCACCTAATGTACGATTGATTGAACTGAATAGGCGATTCTTGGCTTCATAAAGTTTGATGGTGCCAATCACCTGTTGATTTTCTCCCCGTAAAGGGATCACCAAAACCGAGCCGAGTTTACAGATTGGGCTGAGAGAGCAGCAATAGGGCGTTTCATTACCATCGGCATACACGACTTCATTATTTTCTATCGCACGATGTGATTGCTTGGAAACAATGTGAGTGCCAGACAAATGGTGATCGGAGCCGATACCGATAAACGCCAGTAATTTTTCCCTGTCGGTGATTGCAACCGCCCCGATCTCTAACTCCCGATAAATAACCTTTGCTACGCGCATACTGTTATCCTCATTGAACCCTTTACGCAGTATCCCTTCTGTACAGACGGCGATTTTCAAGGCTTGGGCAGAGAAGGCGCTGGTATATTTTTCAAAGATGGCGCGCCTGTCGAGCAGTATCCGAATGAACATGGCCGCTCCGATGCTATTGGCAATGATCATAGGAGCGGCGATATTTTTCACCAACTTAAGAGCATCACTGAACGGATTGGCAAGCAGCAGGATAATGCCCATCTGGATACATTCAGCCAGGAAGGTGACGATGGCGGCAGTCCACGGATTCAGCAGTTTATTGATTTGCCCTCGCTTCAGCAGATAACTGTGCACAAGGCCGCCAAGTATGCCTTCTACAATAGTGGACACCATACAACTAAATGCGGTCATTCCACCGAGGGAATAGCGGTGCAATCCCCCAGTGAATCCTACCATAGCACCGACCGCCGGCCCGCCGAGAAATCCACCCAGTACAGCACCGATGGCGCGGGTATTGGCAATGGAATCATTGACACTCAATCCAAAATACGTCCCCATAATGCAAAAAATGGAGAAAATGACATAACACATCAGCTTATGTGGCAAGCGAACGGAAACTTGCAGCAGGGGGATAAACAGAGGCGTTTTACTCAGCAGCCAGGCGATAACCAAATAGACACACATTTGCTGAAGTAGTAACAAAACAAGATTAAATTCATGCATATTTTTCTATTTTCATTGCGTGATTAATTTTTATAAATAAATTTTGAGCGCCATTATCAAAGGTTGAATTTAAGCCCGTCAATAGGACATTGGGAAGAGAAAGTCATTCTGTTGAGAAGATAGAGGGTGATCCGCCCCTTTGAGAGGCGGATTTGTATGTCAAATATTCATTGTTTTACTGGCGGCAAATGACATAGTCGCTGACAATGTTGTCCTCGATGGGATGTGCTATTCCATTGTCTATATTCACGGCAATATGCACTTTGTTACCCTCTGCTGGCGTTGAAGAACGATAGGAGCGGTGTTGTGGCCAGCCGTGCAGATCGTGCATTTCATTTGCCGAATATGCACGATACAGGCTCTGCAAATCCTCTTGTGTTGGCAAATGGGCATGTATTTTTCCGCAGTACCATTTAGCTCCTCCGTAAACCCGACGTGGCCATATTTCACCGCTTTCAAAAAATGTGGCCATCCCTTTCATATTTCCTTTCAGTTCAACTTGCAACTGGGGGCGCATAAAGACAGCGCCATTGGCACCCACTACTGATTCGGACATATGTCCCCAAAAGTTTGCCAGAGGGGTATCGGGGCTGGTCGGAACGGTAAAGATGAGATCCTGAGTTTTAGGTTTTGCAGAACCATATGCTGTTATCTTAAGAGAGGTTTTTACACCGTTCCCGTTTGGATCGGTGACAGGAATAGACAGCACGCCCTGCTCATCTGTCACGCCTTGATAGAGAGCAGGTTTGCCGCCTATCAGCAAGGTAATCGTCTGAGGTTTATTCTGGCGGTTTATTGCTTGGGTCGCTTGCACCTCAACGGCCACATTTCTGACGGGTTGCCCGTGTTTGAATGTCTTTACGGTCAAAGTGATTGCGTTGCTTTTTTTAGTATTATCAGTATTCACTGTGGCAGCGATATCATCCGCAATCCCTCTGACTTTTCCGCCTTCACTGCCGCCGTGAGTACGGTTGCCACTCTCTTGGCTCATGCTGGTATTAACAATCATAGTATTCCCGATGAGTCCAAGGCCATTTTGTGCCTGCACTGCAACGGCTTTTACCCGGCCTGCATCTGACAGTTCCAATGCATAGTTAGGGAGCTTGCCTGATTCGACGATCGTATGACCGTTGGTAATATCGATATTACCTTTGTCACCCCATACATAGCGGGATTTATCCACTTTTTCGCCACCATTGGGGTTAAAGGTATAAGTTGCACTCAATTTTTGCCCGATTTCCAATTTACCAACAATAGTTAGATTTTTGACAAACGGTGCGTCAGGATGCACAAATGTGATTTTTAATGGCTTGATATGAACTCCATCCACTTCAGGCGTAATTTTCAGTATCCCTATTTTTTTGCCGGCCGTGAGTATGGCTTCATAGACACCTGATTGAGTTTCTTTTATTTTTCCGATCGTCGGATCGCTGCCTTCTCCACTCAACTGATTAGTAACCCATTTGATATCGCCGGCAACATCACGGATTGGCTTACCATTTTTATCCTCTAAGGTTAATTTCAGCATGGTGGTGGCACGGTCATCAGCCAGTAGTTCATTATCTTTTGCTGTGAAAGTGGACTTATTGTCACGTACTGCGGCTGGCAGCACCTGTACTTGAGTTTCTACCCGCTGAGAAGCATTGCCGTGCTCATCATAGGCCACGGCACTGAGAATATAAGTATTGTTGCCCTGATGGTGGTATTCCGGCAGAGTCAGCAGATAGTGAGAGCCGCCTTGGCGCTCGATCTCACCCCCATCGGCAAACAGGTTTACGGCTTCCCACTGAATATTTTTCAAACCATATTTACTGTCCACGGTAAGGTGAAGTGGCTTGATATCACCAGCATGTCCGGTAATCAGGCTGTCCATTGTGAGGCGGATAATTTCACGCTTGCGGTATTCCAGCACAATCTGGTTATTGCGATCGACCAGATCATAGCGACTGCCTTGCAGGGTGCGCTTGAAATCCGTGGCATCGGGATCAATTTGTTTCTCCCACGGTGTCCCTATTTCATAGTTCAACTCCATATTGAACTGGGTTTCGCCACCACCGGAAGTACTCTGCTTTCGATCAATGCCGAAAGTCAGCAATGGGATCGGCGTATAATTAATTCCTACGGTAAAGGCAGAAGGATCTTTCTGGCGATGATTTTGATTGATTAACCCAACTTCATCCCCGAAGTAATGTTCATACATCAACTTGCCGCCGAGTTGTGGCAAAGCAGGTACATAGCCCTGAACCCGCAGGTCAAAGCCATTAGCCGGGCGCTCATCATAGTCGGTCAGAAGGGAGGATTCTTTCCAATTGCTTAAGCGGAAGTAACCATTAGCACCCAGTTTCAAATAATCTCGGGCATACTCAGCCCCAAGCCCCAATCGGGTATTCTCTCCGGTAAAGTCATGGTCAAAAAAGGCGTTATATCCCAGCATGCCGCTGTCAAAGAAACGGCGTTGCCCAACACCGAGATTGACCGTATTGCGTTTATCCAGCCGACGCAGGCCGAATTGGGTGAACGTCAGTTGGTTCTTTGTATCATACAGAGGGAGTAGCATATCAAGCTGACTGCCATCTAATCGGCCACGATCACTTATATTGGCCTGTACCCGTGCGGTGCCGTAGTGTCCCAGCCAATTCTGAATCTGCTGATTGACTTCACTGACTGCGAAACCGTTCAACTGGATTTTTGCGCTATTGCTGATGTTGTTACTTTTCAGCACATCGCCAACGCGAATAGCGGCATTAGATAGACGGCTATTTGTCCCATCTTTGCTATCAGATTCGTCTAACGGAGAATAATTAAAAGGTAGAAACTTATTGAGGCGAGGTCGGGGTATATCAATTTCATCACCGATACCCAATGTTGAAAAGGGTTTGCTAAAGGTACGCAATTGATTGATTTTTTTAAGATCATCGACGGTTAAGCTATAACGTTTAGCTACTATATCGATTGTTTCCCCGGATTTCAGGATATAAGGCTTTGTTGGTAGCGCCGTCAATTGTTGATCGTGAGAAGTCGTATGCGTTTTGGCTGTGGCGATAATGGGGGTAAATGCACCTGCTACTGGAAACGCAAGTTGGACGATAATGTTCACCCAAGCCATTCGTTTCAGCAGGGGATGCTGATTCTGCGGCCACGACTTATCGAATTTTCTGTGCATAGCTATACCTATAACAATAAAAAAACATCAGGTAATGACGGAATAGAATGATAACCACACGACATTAGCTGACTTGATACATCATAAGGCAGTTAACAAAATCTATTAATTAGTTAATGATTAGGTTATTTGGCTGATATATGTCTTATATGTAGATTTTTATTCCAACATAAAATCATTTTTTGATCAATATAACTTTCATTAGCAAACATATTAAATATAATGGAAATCAATAAGCAGGATTTGAGGCTTTATCAAGAGTATATTTTGATAATAAAGAAATGGGTTATTTAAATTAATTAAATAAAAACATATAGTTATATATTAATTGCTCAATTGGATCGGTATCTTGGATAGGATAAAATAAAAACAACTTTAAATATAAACAAATATGATCAATTAAATCAGTGTTATTAATTGCTACTAATTTTCGTTTTTATTTTCATTTACCAATGACAAGTAGCCCAATTTTGTCTATGAGTTGTTCTATTTGGCGCATAGGTAAAATTATTTTTTTTATCTCTCGCGATCAAATAATGAGCATTGCGTTATTTTTGAGATCAAAAAATAGACAAAAAATAACATTGATAATTTATTATGTAAGCATGGCTACACTGTTCATCACTCTTTACAATTATTTATTGTGCTTTTTGTGATTGAGATTTTATTTATATTCTGCAAAATTTCACACAGGTCATATAATTACTAAAGCTAAAAAGTTTGACATAATAGATCAAAAAATGATCTCCAAACCATTATTTACTGATGCTCATTGATCAGAGGGAAGTTTATTGCCATAAAACGGAAAACATAAAAATATTTTTGTTGTGCCGACATTCTGCTTGAGCAGAATGTATTAAATTAAAGTAGTGCTGGGTTCGTTTTATTGGAGATAGTCATGAGAAAATACATCACACAAGACGAATGGAATCGTGTTTTTTCTGTATTAAA
>NZ_JAQRFO010000059.1:0-22992 GCF_028598775.1 Xenorhabdus aichiensis | reverse complement strand
TCCCTATCAAACTCAATGAAGTGGCCAGATTACACCGTGGATCGGTACAGGTGGTGATCGTATGAAGATACAGACGATTGATTTTCATTCTGACCTGTTACGCGCCATTCTCTGGCAGTATGAGAATGCTGACAAACTGAAAATACTGGCAACCCGTAAAGCCGATTATTTCAACCGTAACACGGCGGCGTTCTGGCAGAACTGGACTCGTGATGTATTTCATATCGACACCGCCAGTGACTTCGGACTGGCAGTCTGGGCGCGCATTCTGGATGTGTCATTGGGGATCGATGTTTCCCCCAGTGACAAGACGAAAATCGGTTTTGGCTTTGGCAAAAAGCGTAACTTCAAGGGCAACTTCCGGCGCAATGCCGATTACACCCTGATGCTGACCCCCAGCCAGAAACGCCTCATCATTCGTATGCGCTACTTTAATCTGACCCAAAGTCCGACGGTCACCAACATCAACACCTTTCTGGAGCGCTTCTTCTGGCGTAACGAAAGCAAGGTGTTTGTGCTCGATCCGCTCGACATGACCTACCTGTACTACGTCTTTAACTTTAAGCCGGACGAACATCTCAGGATACTCCTGGACAATTTTGATTTGATGCCGCGTCCGTCTGGCGTGGGTGTCAAATACCGCGTTGTGACCAAAAAAGCTTTTGGCTTCGGCAAAAAACACACCAATTTCTTAACCAGCAACTTCGGAGCATAATGCCATGACCAAAACATTTAAAACCCCCTTTGCGGCGCAAGGGGACGGATGTCTATTTTAACAACAAACAATAAATTTTATTAATGTCCTGCTTGTTATTACGTGTCAGTTTGATGTGACAGAAATATAACATTTTGAATGTATAAACTACTGATCAAGATTAACCCAAACAGACTCTCCCGTGTTGATAAACCCACTTATTGATGTTTACAGGCGGAGAAGTTCCCACCGCCTTCATATGACTTAGCAATGTACGTTGTTGATTAAATGAGGGATTAAACATGAATGTCCAAGATAATAAGCCTGATACAACGGCTATAAAAAATGATGAATGTCCTGATGCAGCAATAAGGGAAGCAGACACTGTTACGCTGAATAACGCAGTGGATAGTGACAATCAAACCTTTGGATTCGGCAGCAATCACACCAACTTCTCAAACAGTAATTTCGGAGCATAATGCCATGACTAAAATCTTTAAAATTCCCTTTGCGGCGCAAGGGGACAGGGTTGCTATACCTAATGAAGTCCAGCCAGACGGTGCCGTCTCGTATATCCAGGGCTATGGATATGATTATGAACGTGACCAGAATACCGATCCGGCTGCGAAAGATATCGAACGTGAGAAGATGAACGGGATTTTCCACGATATCACGGCAGCGGTGGGGGAAATGCAGACGTTTGGGGCGGCGAAATGGTCGTTAGAGGCGCAACCTTACCCGCTGCGTGCGCTGGTCTATCATAACCAAAAACTCTACCAGTCACGCATTGAGAACAATAAGGAAGATCCGGAAGCAGGAAAAGGGTGGGTAGAACTGCGGGCAGATTTGACGGCGGCGGATGTGGGTGCTTATAACAAAGAAGAAGCCAATCAACGGTTTCAGCCATTGGGGAACTATACGCCTGCAGGGTACGGCTATGGCAAAGAGGAGTCTGACAATCGTTTTCAGCCGAAAGGCAACTACCAGCCGGTGGGAAATTATGCGCTAAAAGGAGAGAGCTATACTAAACCAGAATCGGATGGAAAATACCAACCGATGGGAAACTACCTGGTTGCAGGTTATAGCTATTCAAAGGACGAAAGTGACAGCCGATATCAACCCAAAGGTAACTATGCGCCAGCAGGTAATTATCAACCTGCTGGAGATTACGCGACTAAGTCTTGGGTAGATGCTACTTATTATAAAAATGGTGACAGCCCAAACTTCAATACGGTAAACGCATCTAGAATCACTATCGGTGGTGTGAACGCTGCAAGAGTGGGGGATAGCTACACGAAAGGGGAATCTGATGGCAAATACCAGCCTCGTGGGAACTATCAGCATGCCGGAAATTATCAGCCAGCAGGGAATTATGCGGTTAGAGGGGAGAGTTATACCAGAGGGGAGAGTGATAGTAGATATTTGGGACTTGGTGGAGGCAGTAAAAGTCTTAGAGTGTTATATAGCGGATTGCTAAGGGAGGGAGAATCTACCACTTTGGGTGAAAGCATAATTGGCAAAATTATTTTTGTGACAGTGGAAAATGGCGGAGGTCGTCAATTTGGTTTTTTCCCTGTAGGGGATATGACTTATCAATGGACTGGTGGATGGGATGGGTTTATTTTAATTAACTTGTCTGGTGATGGGCGAACTATTCGTGTTGTAAAAGAAAACAATTATTGTCGGCTTAAGGGGGTGGAGGTATTAGTATAACACGGGAGAAGAGGCAACGCCTCTTCTCTATTCTATAGGAGTAAGTGATAACTATTAAACTTTGACTCTCTTTAACCAGTGACGAATGAATACTCGCCACAGCGTCAGTTTTATTTGAGTGATAAGTGACCGTTTTCGGTTTTCTTTGTCAAGTTCTGATAGCTCTATCACTCTATCGCCAATTGAAGATTCAAATGATGGAGAGACATTAATTACCGGGGGAATAACGCCTTTTAACTTGATGATTCCTTGCTCCTGAAACAACTTCCAATCATCGGCAACAAACCTAACAGGTTGTAAATATTGAGCCAACTTTTTAGCTGCGGCTAGATTTAATACATAACCAAAAGTATAAAATGAATCTATAACGTTAACGATGTGATGCTCTCCCATCAAAGGTTTTTTAAATGATTCAAAATATTCATTGGTTTTATTCAATAAAAAGACACACGGAGATGAACTTAGCGCCAGTAGGGGATTTTCTAGAGCGGATAATACAGGAATTAATGTATCATCGATAATAATATCATCTTCTAATATGAGCGCGACAGGGATATTACTATCTATCATTTTCTTGTATGTCTTCAAGTGGCTCATTGAGCATCCTACTTCACCGAGAGTCAGTGCTATTTTATCAAAGTCAGGGCATACCTCATTGAGTTGCTTATCAGTAAGTTCTTTTCCATACACTGCGGTGATAAATTCAGCATCCAGATTTATCTTTTGTAGCTGCTTTTGTATTGATTTTTTTCTTTCTACATCTTTTTCCAGATTAATAACAAAAGTTTTCATAAGTCATCACCATAATTGAGCTTTGATATTAGTGAATATTAGTCGGATAATTATGGCTACTAATCCTACAATCACAACCTATTCTCACAATCATGTTTTGGTAGGGCGCATATACTGAGTTAGTCACCATATCCTGAAAAGCATAAAAATGATTAACAAAATACAATGGGTATTTATATCCCTTCGTGTTTTTTATTCCTAATAATCTATGGTAATAGTTTGTAACCGTTTGTTTTTTTGTAGGGTTAATTGACGTTTATATTAGGAGTTATGATTTTAATCTATTGATTTTTATGGATATAACAATGATTTTAAAATCCCTCGGCCTTATGGCTGTGCGGGTTCAAGTCCCGCCCTGGGCACCATATAAAACTCACTGGTAATACAGTAAGTTAGCGTTAAGAAAGAGCCACCTTTGGGTGGCTTTTTTTATGACTCAAATCACCTTTCACTATTCTTTCACTATATCTTTTCACTATATTTTAGACCTCACGTTTACTTTTTTTGACCCCCAACAACCGGGACAATATTCACTTTCCGATCATATCTCGCCGTCTGGGTAATATTTCTATGACCCGATATTTGTTGTTTTTCCGATAACGGGCCGTCAAGGTCTGAAACGCCTTTTGCCTTCAAATCATGAAACGTAAAGTTAAAGTCCAACGCGGGAAAAGTGTCTTTCGCTATATCTTTTGCTTTTTTCCAGCGGCTGTTAAACCCGTCACGCGTATACCGGGAACCTTTACGCTGGTGGAGTACGTAGATACTGCTAACGCCGGTATCAATCGGCAGTGCTTTGCTCAAAGCCACGGCGTTATCTAACCGGTTTGTCCATGCCTTGATTTGAGCAACGCCTGTTTTACCCTGTTTGATGAAGATACCCGCTTCCTGTACCTGTGCAAAGGTGAGGGCCAGAACATCCGCTTGCCGTGCAAGGCACAGGTACGCCAGTTCCATTGCAATCTGAACTATTGTAGGGGAGACAGAATAGAGGGCATTATATTCATCATCGGTAATATAACGATCCCGTGCTTTTTCCTTGAACTGCCGTACCCCTTTACATGGATTTCCTCTGACTAGTCCCCGTTCGTATCCCCAGCCAAATACGCGGGATAAAAAGTTTTTCTCTCGGTTGGCTTGCGTTTTGGATTTCAATCCACGCTTATCCATGTACTTGCGAATATGCTCCGGTTTAATGCTATCAGGCAACATGTTCCCGAAAACAGGTAATAGCTTTTTGGAGTATTTTCGATAATCTTTTTGGGTTTCGATAGATAGATCGGTAAAATCACCGGAGAGAAAAAACGCCTTAACCAGCCCGTTTAGCGTTTCTTCGTTTTTCTGGTCAGCAAGCAGTTTTTCATAGGCGACCCAAACTTCGGCCTGAGTCGCTGAAAAATCGCATAAACGTATCGTCCGGCTATCGTGAGTGAGAAACTCATACGCCGAACGCCCCCGCCGAACGCGAGGGGGCATCCAGTTATCTGTGGGATTTTTACGCTTTCTACCCATCAGTCTAAGGCTCCGAAGTTAGGTTCTTGGGGGGCAGGAGCATAGTTTCTAATCCGCTGTGACAGGGGATTGTTAAAATGCTCCCAGGTAGTTCGGGGTTTCCCGTCTCGCCGAATGACAAAAAAGATCCCCGCCGTTTTTAACGCTTCACGCTGCTTGGATGGGATCTGATAGCCAGTGAGTTCAGCGATATCTGCATCACTAATAATGCCGGTTCTCGCATCCATATTGACCTCAATTATCAATAACCGTTCAGATTGAATATCACCGTCTTGTCAACGGCGCGGAATAATGTTTATAGAATGTTCCCGGATAACTCCATCTTTATTTACCTCTTCTTCATAGCCTCTAATAAAATGTCCTGTACTTCGCGTTTCGAATTACGGCGTTCCATGACCATCTCATCCATCGTGCCGTGGGCGATAATGTGGTGGACAAATACGGGACGGTTGTAACCGGCCTGTGCCTGTCGGGTAGGGCCGATACGTTCAATGATTTGCTGGTATTGCTCCAAGTCCCACCAGTGGGAGAAGAACACCAGGATGTTGCCGCCGTCTTGCAGGTTTAATCCGTGGCCTGCGCTGGCAGGGTGAGCGAACATCACGGGGATCTTTCCGGCGTTCCAGTCGCGCAGGGTCTGGGGGTTGTCATCAAGATGTTGGCCTTTAGGAAAGGACTTTAATAACCGCGCTAAGTCGTGTTTCCAATGGTAGGCCACGAGCACCGGCATTCCGCCCGCTTCAGCAATAATACTGTCCAGTGCTTGTAACTTGGTGTCGTGCATTTCCTGCCAAGCGCCGTTCTCGTCGGTATAGATAGCCCCGCTGGCGATTTGCAGGCACTTCACGGTCTTGGCCGCTGCGTTCGGGGCTTCAATGCCGACGCCTTCCAGCTCCAGAAACATCTCTTTTTCCATCGCCTTGTACTGCTGGTGGACTTTAGACGGCAGTTCAACGCGGATCACATTGTGTATAGGTTCGTCAATGTCGAACCAGTCTGCTGCATCCAGAGAGATAGTCACATCATTAAGCGCGGCTTGGATTTGTTCCTGGGCGAAGTCCTTCGGCTTTAAGTCCGGCCAGTGTTGTCCGGGTCGCTGGAAATTATTAAACCAGCGCGAAGTAAAAGCGCTGTAGGTTCGGCCAAGTCGCTCGCCCTGATCGACGAACCATGCTTGCCCCCATAAATCTAACAATCCGTTAGGAGCAGGCGTGCCGGTGAGATTGACCCACCGGTGTATGTGCTTGTGCGCGACTTTAGCCAATGCCGCCGCTCGCTTACCGCCCTTGCGTAACCTGAACGATTTTAGCCGGGTGCTCTCGTCCGCAACGACGGTACCGAACGGCCATTTATCCCCCAGCGTTTCAACCAGCCAGACGAGGTTGTCGTAGTTGGTGGTAAAGACGCTGGCATTGGTATTGTTGAGTGAAGCAGTGCGTTCCTTAGCACTGCCCACAATCGGCTGGATTTCGATATTGTGTAAGTGGTTCCACTTCTCCGCCTCATCTGGCCACGTTGATCGAGCCACCCGCAACGGTGCCAGTACCAGTGTCGGTTGCGTCTCGCCGCCTGCCATGTACAAATCTTCCATTGCGGTTAATGTTGTTAGACTTTTGCCCATCCCCATACCTGCCCACACATTGCAGCGTGGAGTATCAATGAGAAAATTAACAATGAGGTTTTGATAGGGGCGAGGGGTGAATGCTTGCATGCTTTGCCCTTAAAACAATTTAGCTATATCAACGCCGTAAACCTCTAACCATGCGGCGTGCGGGAAACTAAGGACGTAATCATTGGTTATTGGATCAAAGCAATAAGTATCTTGTAAGTCGTGGTCATCACACCAGCGCATTAAAGGGCGATAATAGTGACGCGTTGCCGTTGCCCGCCATACTTGCTGTGTAGAAGCCCATTCTTTACTGGCACCGAATTGTGCTGCTAATTCATCCCGTTCACGAGTAGCCCTGTTTAACTTGCGTTGTAAGGCTGAATTGCGTTGAAGTGCTACGGCTTCCCGTTTTTGGCTAATCTGGGATTTTGTACGAACGGCTTCGTCAGCTCTGGCTTTTTCTTCTAACCGACCTTGTTCGGCTTTCATGGCTATTTGTAGAATTTCGAGTGTTGATAGTTGTGGCAGAGTTGCGGGCTGTTGCTGAACGATTGGAATAGCTTCCCCAGACTCTAAAGCGAACCAACGGTCAATAACTGCTGCTCGTCTTTTTACGTCATAGCCTGTGACCAAAATTTCTGTATGCCTGCGGTCAAGTAAGAATTCATAGACGTAGCCTCTGTCATCAAAAATAGGTTTAACACCTTGAATTTTATGATGAAGCAAAAACGCGGTCATCTTTTCTTTGTTGGTATCCCACTTATATGACTTAACATTTTCGCCACTATCAACCGCGTATAGTGCAGGCACCATGGCTCTAATATCACGATGAACATCACTGATTCTTTTACCTGTCAGTTCTGCAATTTCACGGCTGCTCATCATGAGCTGGTTTATGTTTTCACTTCCATTTGTTAATGCTAAAAATGTAATGTTTTGCATGTTCGTACCTTTAGTTAATGTTTTCTAGGTTTGATGCTTCTTGAGCTGCTTGTTGTGCAAAGTCGAATAGCTCACAAGCAAGTTGTGATCCTGATTCAATGGCGCTCAATCGTTGAGCTGATTCAAGAACGTGTGCAATAAGTGAAAGCAAATCGATAGGGTTTAGTTGTGAAACTTTTATAGTCATTTTCCGTTAGCCCCAAAATAATGAACCACAGTGGTTCATTTACAACTAAGTAAACCACCGTGGTTCATTGATGTCAAGACCACTGTGGTGCATAATTACGAAATTAGATTTTTGAGGTTGATGAAGATGAGTCGCGAAGATGCACAGATGAAGATCCGCCTCCCTGCGGAACTTAAAGAGAAACTAGAAAAAGCAGCAACGGAAAATAAGCGCTCAATGAACGCCGAGGTGTTGCAACGTCTATCTAAGAGCTTTGAAAAAACCAAATGGATACGTGAGGGTAGTGGAAGCGGTTTTATCACCCCGGAGTCGTTGCACATAGACCCTGAATTTGTTGACAAAATGGATAACGTAGTAAAAACTTTGAGGGCAATGACTGATAAAGGTAGTAAGGAATGATTACTGCTTTTTCAGCCGTAACAGTATTTCTGCGTTTACTGACCTCATATTTTCTTCCGCTGATTTCTTCAATTCCTCCGCTAATTTGCGGGGAATTCTAAGTTTAAATTGCAAATGTTCGCCAGATTTACTCATTCTGATTTTCTCCGTGTGAATTTGTCGTACATGGCATCTAAATAAAATACGAATGCTACTAACACGAAAGCAGGCCAAAATGCACTAACGAACATATTTTCGAAAAAATCTAACTTTCGGCCTGAGTGTTTAATACGGAATTTTATTGCTAACAAGATGAAGGCTAAAAAGCAAAGGAAAATATAACAGCCTAAAACAAGTTCTCTTGTAATATCTGACATTATTTAATTGGCTCCCTAATTTTATAAATGGAGTTTTGCGTTGCTATATATCCGTCAGTTTCATAGGTTTCTAAATTTAGAACTTGGGAAGTTATTATTTCCACTCCATCTGCAAATCGTTTTTTACTGTCATTAAATACTTTGCCAAATGCCACCATAGTTTGGGGGTAACCTCCGGCAATATCGGTTATTTCTATCTCTGCTGTAAATTGTGGGGTTGAACCTTTAGTAATATCCCTGCTAGTTTCCCATCCGGCTTGAAACGCTTCCCAATAATTTTGGGCAGCGATATCTGAATATGTCCCATCGTCATGTTTGTCTAAGGGGCTCATGGGGTAACTAAATGCATTACTCATGAATAACTCAAACGCTAATCTGCATTCATTTGAATTGATGTTGGTCATTTTTGATTCTCTCTCTTATAAAATGTCATCCAGTGCGTGTACCCGCGTTTGCCTGACGGATGGCCGATAACAGGTTTAATATCTATTAGCTTCAAAATCTCGCTGGTCTTTATTTGGGTTTCGTTCCATTTAAAAATGAGTGTTCGCTCAGGATGCAATACCCTGAACGCTTCTTTAAATCCTTGTGCTAAATCATCACGCCAAGTATCAGGAGATAGTGCGCCATACTTCTTTCTTTGCCAGCCATTCTTGCCTGCACGGATTAAATGAGGTGGGTCAAATACCACTACATTAAATGATGAACTCTCAAATGGTAGATCTCTAAAATCAGCGATCACATCGGGATTAATATTTAATTCCCTACCATCACATAAAATATGTTGCTCTCTGCGAATGTCACAAAATAAAACATCTGGATTGGATTTATCGAAATAAAACATTCGAGAGCCGCAACACATATCGAGAATAGGCTTATTCATTATTCGTACCTATTTGCATTAAGATCCGTTTCCCAATCCATGCCATTACTGGTACGGCCATAGAATTCCCAATTGCCCGATAGCGATGGCCATCAGGACAATTTTCTGATATTTTGCCATTCCACGGGATCTGGGTGTGATTATCGGAAAAACGGATCTGGGTGTGATTATCGGAAAAACCCTGTAATCGCTCACACTCCACAGGCGTTAAACGACGCACGGCATAGCCATAATTCACGCCATGAACATCGGTTGTGGTCAGTGTGTAGGAAATTTCAGGCTGATACCCTTTACCGTTGCCGCCGTTTTGAGGTGCCCGGTTTATCGTGTTGCCTGCCAGTGCAATAGCCACTAAATCAGTAGCGCTTTTATCATCTCGGGATCTTAACGTTGATGAGATATCATCTGCCCGGTATTCGCCAAACGAGAGCAGCCGATAGGTGGATACCAGCCCGCTGCCTCTTTGTGAAAATATCTCCTGATTGCTCATCCCGATACCGCCCGTGTTATGGCTCTGGTTTAACGTCGGGTGCGGGTTTAGTCCTGAGTCCCAGTGACTACCGATAACAGCGCGGCTTCCAGCATTTCCGGCAACTGCTTTTTCCGCCGTTCCGCACGGTTCAGTATTCCGGCGCACGCGGTCTGGCTCAAAAAGTACCGTGGCGGGACAGAAGTCTTTTCGAGCACTTGCGACAACAAACACACGTCGGCGTCGTTGGGCCACTCCGAAATATTGAGCATCAAGTACTCGCCAGGCGACAGTTCTTTGTGGTCCAGACACATAACCCGCGTTTGTCCATTTCTTCCCTGATGGCTGCAACGGTTCATCTTCTCCGGCAAGTCCTGCAAGAAAGCAGCCAAAGGCATTGTCTTTGCTGGACAGAACGCCGGGGACATTTTCCCAGACGATAATGGATGGCTGTTCGCCGTTTGCTGCCCTGACTGAATCAATGACATTTGCCAACTCCACGAATGATAATGTTAGTTTTCCCCGTTCATCGCCCAGCCCGTTACGCAGGCCTGCAATGCTGAATGCCTGACAGGGTGTCCCGCCGACCAGAATATCCGGTGCATCAGCCTGATTTACTGCAATCATGGCGGGAATCTGGGTCATATCCCCCAGATTTCTGACATACGGCCAGTGGTATTGCAGTACTGAACTGGGGAATTTCTCGATTTCACTGAACCACGCCGGAAACATACCGAGCGGTTCCCATGCCACACTCGCGGCTTCAATGCCGGGACAAACAGAGCCGAAACGAATATTCACGATGGGTTTATCCATTATTTTCCTCACAACATACTTTCGGGTATTTTAATTGCGGAAACTCGAATGCAGCGTTTATTACCTAATAACGCTTCTTTTTCATCTTTATTAGATTTCGCGGCTAAAAATGCTTTGTTGTATATTCCCGCCGCCCGACGTGGGAGGCCTTTTTTTTCTAGCTCAGAGACTTTTTTCATTAATGTGTTAAATTCTTGCGTCATAATATTTCCTCCACATTCTTACTATCCAAAACCACGACCTCACAGCCTAATGCGCGTAACCTTTCATGCTCGCGTATTTGGTCGGGGCGGGGTCTTTCACCGGGCGCTTTACATTCAACAAAAACTATGCGCCCACCGGATAATATACAAATTCGGTCAGGGACAGAACGGCGACCGGGGGAAACAAATTTATAGGCCATTCCTCCGGCTTTTTTAATTTCTTTGACTAAGTGATTTTCGATTACATTTTCGCGTATTTTCATTTTTATATTTATCCCGTTCAATTTGTTTTAAACAAAAATCCGAACGAATTTCCGCCCATTCAATATTTAAGGTATTTCGGGAATGGCGGGCGGCTTTATTCCAAACTTTCGATGCCCGTAAATAATCACCTTCGCGTTCAATTTGCGCAGCCTCCCGCGCCGACCGAAAATATAACGGGCTGTCATGGTACTTATATGCCATAGGGTGGCCTTATTTAGCGGTGCAGGTACAGCGGCCAATAAACGCCAGTGTAAGTGGGTATGGGTCATCGGGGTGGGCGATGGTATCGACGTGGTATACTCTTTTACGGTAGGTAACGGAGTAACCGTCATTTTTAATTAGAAGCAACTTTCCAGTTACTGCGCGGTAGTTGATTGAAAGCCCGTTACCGGCGGTAAGGGTAAAACAACATTTTTCACCAACAGCGACTGGCTTCGGTTCACCATAATAGCCGCGACATTTTTCACAACGTTCCATAATTTATTCCTTCTTATATCGGTATGATTCAAAGCCACCCGCATTCAACGGCAAATCAGGTGCCCAGTCGGGGTTGGTGGCGAGTAGGGTGCTAAGATGTTCATGGGAGTAATTCGGGGTGTCCGGTACTTCGGTCAACACCTCATCGTGCACGGTCAGCACAATGGCATAGCCTCCCTCTTCAATCCGCGGCATGTTACCCGCCAGTACATCGCGGGCGGCGGCTTGTGTGACATTTTCGACCAGTTTCCCCCCGTAGGTTTTGAGCCGTTGCCATTTGCGGCTGTAGGGATTGGTGCCCATGTAACTGATCTGCCCGTCATCAAGGCGGGGTGAGGGGTAACAGACTGCCCGCCCGGACGGTAAAACCACACGGAGCCACGCCCCATCACGGCGGACTCGTAGCTTACGGCAGGGGATAGTGACACTGGGAGAACTAATTACCCGCTTTACCGCTTCTTCCAGCTCATACCAGAACGGCACCGTAGCGGTATGGGCATTACGCCACATGCGCTTAAGCGAATCGCAGGTAATGAAGACTTTTTCGCTCAGGCCATAGGTTTGATTCTGTTCCACAGATTTCTTATACCAGCTCATGGCCTCCCGCTGGATATTGGCCGGAATGTTGGGTAAAGCGGCAGTGGCCAGCTCTTCGAGGTCAAGGCCGTAGGTGAGGGCAAATGTGACAAACGCAGCTACCCCACCACCGTAACCTAGCCCCAGTTCCATGACCTTACCGATCTGGCGCTGGTCTTTCGTCACCTCATCCGGCTCGATGTTGAATGCGCGGGCATAGGCCAGTTTGTAGAGGTCTGCACCGATACCGTTATCGAATTCACTGAATGCGGTGATTTTCCACAATTCCCCCGCCAGCCATGCCAGCATACGCCCCTCAATATTGGACAGGTCAGATACCACCAGTTTTTTACCCGCCGGTGCGATGATAACGCCACGGACTGCCGAGCTGGTTAACTGCATGATGTCGTCATAGAGCAGGTCGGCACAGCCCGCTTTCAATGCATCGATACCGGTGTCGATCACATTTTGGGGTAGGGTAGGCCTCGGTAAATTTTGGGGCTGGAATAGGCGTCCTGCCCAACGTCCGGTACGTGATGCACCACAAAATTGCAAGGTTCCCCTTAAGCGCCCATCCTCACTAACGCCATTCATCAGCGCCTTATACTTACTGGTGCTGGTGGTGCTGGCCTGTAAACGAATGGATAGCAGTTCACGTAAGGGCGCAGGCAGATCGGGATCGGCTATTCGGCGCTCCAATGTGCTTTTTTGCATGTCCGGCAGGATGACACCGAATGCCGAGGTGATATGCCTTAACATGGCATCACGTTGGGTCGCGGCTTGTACCTCCCCGTCGGTCATTTCCTGAGTACGGGCGGCTAATAGCTTTTGTTCCTGCTCTACGGCATCAATGGCGGATTTGGCGAGTTCAACGTCCATGCAGACACCACGATCATTAATTTGTTGGTCACGGTGCCAAAGTGTCAGCTCATCTCCCTGATAATTCCATTTGGGCAGGCGCTTATGTACCTCGCGCATGGCTTCGATATCAAGGCCAGCATAGGCAATAAAACGCTGCCACTCTTCAGGATGGGTCTTGCTGGTGGCACGGCGAATAGCGACATTTTTAGGGCGGGGTTTACAAAACAGTTGGATAAGCGCCTTGCCTTCTTTATCTTTTGCCTTATCTGCGGAGATGCCCAGCACATCACACAATGCACTGAGCGCCCCTGGTAAACCGTGCGTCAGTGCTTGCACCATCGTGTCGTGCCAGCGGGAGAGTTCGGTTTTAAATCCCGTATGAGTCAGTACCGTTCGGTCGAAATGGCTGTTATGGGCAAAAAGGATGACGTCAGGGTTACTTAATGCCTGCTTAAGAGTTTCCGGCATTGCATTGCCTGAAGTAACGTCCCATACCTGGACAGGGTTATTGTTAACCGCCCATGCAAACAACATAATTTCGGCATGTTCGGCGTAGACGTGAGTACCGTTTCTGATCGGGATCTCACTATAGGTTTCGAGGTCGAGCCAGAGTGTTGTGTTCATTTTTATTCACTAAATTTGAGGTAGGTATGAGTAATAGTGTATGGAAGTCATTTATTCCCTTTAGTGTTTCTATTCTTTCGTTAGTTATTTCTGTGATGGTTTGGTGGCAAGCTGTAGAACAAACAAGATTACAAGCATTAAATTATGAAATTATGAAATTATGAAATTATGAAATTATGAAAAATCGACGGAGCCACATATCACAATTGTACCTACCATTGACCCTGAAAAAGAATATAAAGGGTTTTATCTATTTAATGGAGGAACAGGTACTGGATATATCGAAAGTATTAAAATAAAAATAAATGACGAAATAATAAGTGACGAATATTTTGATAACACTGGAAAACATGGCTTGTTTCATGTTTTAGCCGATCGCTTAGGGGTTATTAATAGTAATGATTGTTTTAAATACGGTATTCCGAGAAAAGGTGACCCAGTTACTCTTAATGAAATGATGCTATTATGGGCTGTATCGGGTGAAAAACTTGATTGCGTTGCTGAACACGTCCAATTATATAATGTGTTGCTGTCTCATTATGCGAATTTTGATATCATACTGACATATAAATCAATATATGGTGTTACATACCAATACTCTTCTAGATCGAATTTAAAAGTACGGCTATAAAAACATAAAGCCCCTTGCAATGGGGCATTATTTTTAACTAACGGTTCCCGTCGGCAACCCAATTAATTCATTAAGTGCTTCACGGCGAACGGCGGGAACCGGTGCCGCTTTCACCGTGTCTTTAGGCAATAGTTCGGCTGCTTCCGGCCATTCTGCTAATAAGCGTTTAACCGAGCGGACTTTTAATAATGCGGCTTCTACGTTATTGGTGATAGTTTCCCGTTGGTCTTCTAATTCACTGTAACGTCTTTCGAGTTCATAGAATTCATTAACCAGCGGGTTATCGGCTAACAGCGTGGTCTTTTTCGGTGTTATTTTGTATATATGGTCCCGGTTTTCGCGATAGTGATAACGCTCTCGTGCCCCGTTGAAATACGCAATAACTGAACAACCCGCTAAATTAATTTCTATGTAGATAGCTTCGCGAACCGGCATGTCATCTACGTGTAATGATTCGGGTATTTTAGCCGCCAGTGTTTTTATTTCAGACTTAATGTTCTGAATGGCGGTTTCCATAGTAATACCGCCAATGGCTTCGATTCTTATTTTCTCTGCCCAGTCTGCGCGGTCTTTATATAGGTGTTCCTCTTTTTCGAATATTCCCGCTTTAGCCAATGCGTTTTTAACAATTAATGATTTTACTTCTTTGGTTAATGTTTTCTGTGTCATGTTTTTTACCCTAAGAAAAGCCCCGTATAATGAACGGGGCAATTAGTGTTATCCGAGGAAATCTTCTGTTTCTGCGTCAGCGCCTTCGCTTAAATCGTCAAACTCATCTACCGATGCCACACCTCCACCGGCGAAGGCGTCACCATCACGGTAGAACTGAACACCGTCGAGTGATGCTGAAATACCCTTGCCGTTATTGTCATAGGCGAAAATGCTGATAATCGCGTTGACATAGCAGCCTGAGTACGGTTTACCATCCTGCGCGGCGAGTGGTGTACGGTATTGGTCGATAACCAGAGGTCTTGCTTTATTACTGGCGGAAATAAACATACACCCTGCATAACCGTCGTAGTCCGATTTATCGTCACCATCACGGAAATTGAACCGCATGTTATTACCGCGAATGCTTTTGATAATGCCTTCAGCTTTAGCACCCCATTTATCAGTTGCCACTTTTTTGATGGCGTTTTCGATCATTTCGATGATGTCTTTGCGCTCTTTGGAAATAAGGAAATTCGAGCGAAATTTATAATCGCCTTGCCCATTAACCTGGGTTGCTTCAAATAAGTCAGGAAATGCCAGACGCACGTTTAGTAATTTAATTTTCATGTTGTTATCTCGTTATTGATTAGATGTGGTTAGACGAACATATCGTCAGATACGTCGTCAAAATCGTTTATCGGGTTAACGTCCAGTGCTGGACGGGGATCGGATTCCGGTACGACGGTGGGTTTACCGTCAGACCGAATAATGAGTGATTCCAGTTTGGCCCACTTTTTCGGAGAGTCTTTTTTGAGAACTTTTTCCGCTTGGGGAGGACTGATAATTTTTTTGGTATACATCTGGTCTTGTTTGAGCTTGAACGTTTTTAACATTGCTTCGGCGTCAGCTTCGACACCCCACGCTCTGTTACCTTGTTTACCTTCGACCAGCTTAAATCCGGGAATTGGATGGCCTGAATGCAATTCATCGTTGACTCGTACCCGAACCGACTTGCACCAGCTTTCGACAAAATCAACCTGCGCGTATTTGGCTGCGAGTGTTTGGCTGTCGCAGAGGTAGATTTGCTCGGTGGCCTCTGATATCTGTGGCTCTAATGGTTGTGTCAAATCGACAAAATCATCCGCGACAATGCTAAGTACTTGCTCCGCGAGTGCTGAACACGTAGCTTTTGCCTTACAAAACCGACATTGTTTTTCGCCGGGGGTGAAGGTATCGACGGGCAGTGTGTCCACGCCTTCGCATTGGGCTATTGCGAATGTGGTAATGACCGAAGCGGCGGCATTTTGGGCACGTTCACCAAATTGGCGCAGATCATCCACGCTCACTGACCATTCCGAAACGTGGTGCAGACGAGGCTGATGGATGAACAATCGCACGGTCTCGAACTCATACAGCATGTCGAACTGATCGAGTGCACCGAGGGCATATAACATCAACTGCTCGTTTTCCTCGGCGTAAACCCGGACACCCTGACCGTATTTCAGGTCATGAATTTGCAGCTCGGTACCGTTGATAATGATGGCGTCTGCCGTGCCGAAGGAGTTTTCGACGCCGATCACGTCAGAGAAATCGACGCGCTGTTCGATCAGTAATTCCTTACCCTGAGCCAATCCCCAAACGGTTTCCACATATTGGCCGACATACTCCGCCATTTCCTCGTTGACCTGTGGGGTATCCGGTTTGAGCAAGATATATTGTCCGATGTATTCGTCTGTTTTTAGCCCCATTGAGCAGGGCATTCCTGCTACGGTTGGTTTTTGGCGGCTATTCAGGACGCTTTCAGCCAGGGCATGTGCTGCTGTACCCTCAATGGCGAACGGTGATTCTTTATCCGGTTGGTCGGCTTCCATCGCCAGACTACCGTGACAGCGTAGCCAGCGATGTGCGGATGAAGGGGATAGACGTGCATGTTGTGCTTCCGGCATGGTTATTCCTCCCAAGCATCGGCGGCCAATTTAATCACCTCGGGTAGCTTGTCCTGTGGGATATCGCCCAGTTTTTTGACACCGAATTTAGCGACGATACCGACAGCTTCACTTCGGTAACCGGCTTTCGCCAGATGTAACAGTGCCTGATGAGCCTGCTCATAAAGTGCGGCATAATCCAGTTCTGGCTCTGGCTCTGGCTCTGGTTCGGTTGTTTGTTTGCCCTCAGTCAATAAGGACAGCGCAAACTCGCGGCGCTCGGTGATGCCGGGGATATCGTCCCAGCTCGCTACCATCTCCAGACACAGGTCTAAAGTGGTCGCTTTTGTTAAAGGTTTTAGTTCCTGCAATCCCTGTAGCGCAGAATCTAGTGCGTCTACCTGACCGTTGCGCTCTTCGCCAACCGCCTCAATGACAGCGCGAGCCTGTGCTAATTTGTCTGCTGTCAGGTCGTAGGCCTCACTTTTGAACAGTACGGCGATAGCGACCACGGTTTCTAAATCCAGTGTTTCAATATCAACTGGTGTAGTATCGATAGGTGTAATATCAACTTTCTTTTTCACTGACTTTGTCTTTTTGGAAGACTGTTCGACGTTTTCAGGCAGAGGGTTAATTTCTTTCTCCGGGGCGGCTGAATGGGTAACAACGTTATTTGCCAACGCCGAAAGAAGTTGCTGGATTAAAGAATTGTTCTGGGTATACAACGAATTTCGCTGCTCTCGCAGTGCGTTTTGCTGGTCCAGAAGCGCGTTTTGTTGCTCTAAAAGCGCATTATTTTGCTGGATAGATGTTTCTAAGCTCATTTTTGCTGACCTTTTACTATGAATACAGGGTGATCGGGAATCGGGTGGTGGGGTTGCGCTTTAACTCTTCGCATTTCCGTAGCCAGCGCAGGCGGCGAACGGCGTTGTTTATCGGATATTTTTCAACGGGAATTAATTTTGGCTTCATAACCGGAACTCCTCTTTTGCATATCAAAAAGCACACCCGCTAAAACTGGCGGGCGGGTGTGGTAGCCAAAGGACAGGATGTGCTTTTTGATAGGGGGAGTAGGGCGTAGCGGGAACGCCCTTTGATTCGGTGTTATTTCTGGGTCAGACTGATGAGTGCTTTGGCGTGCAGGTGGGCAGATTCTTTATCTTTGTGAATTAATCCATTCCTTAGCCTTTCAATGTCGTGGTCATTCCGAACCCATACACATCTGTATGTATCTGCAAATCCATTTAAAAAATATGGAACGTGATAAAATTCACCATCATTAATCTCTGACTCATTTCTTACTGGCTCTGGAACAACATATTCCCTGATTCTGATAGTGCGGGGTTTTAGTCTATATAGTGTATCTTTATTAAATAATATTTCCTTTTTACAAGGCTCCCAATATAAATGTTCAGGCTCCCCATCAAAAGAATATTCAAAATATCCCCACGGTTTATCTGTCTCCTGCGCTAATTTGGCGTACGCCATAATTAAGCCTGCGTGTACATGTGGTTTAGACATTGTTATCTATCTCATGTTGTAGGTTAGCTCACCATAGGCCACTCATCGAATGGCCTACAGTCAATCAACCACACTCTCGCAGTGGTCGCGCTCATGCCCTTGAGTTCCTGTCGCTTTCTCGCCGCTGATAACCGGTGCAAGCCTGGCCTTCTTGCTGCTCTACCGGCACGTCTTCTTCCTCATTAACCCTCACCAGCGCGTGTGCAGTTCGACCTGCTTCTGGCTCCCTTATAGGGACTCGGGGCTGCTTCATAACAGCAGCGTCAAGTTAAACTTCGCGGTCTATCCGCTTTGTTAAACCATGATTAATTCTCCTATTAGTTAAGTTTTGCGGTCGCACATTCACCACTGCTAGATTTACCCGTTCGCGCCCGTGCTCACTCTCGTGCGGGGTTAATCATCCCACCAAACGGATCGCGCCTGATGGTACGTCGCAGTAATGCGTAGGGGTCTAAACAGGGTTCCTGTGCTGTTCCGACTTTCTGAATTGTTAAAGAGCGGTGATACAAAACCGTATACAAATACTATAGAGGATTTATATCCCTTTTGGGAATCAATGTAAATACAAAAAAGGATAATTTTGTGAAAAAGAAAGGCCGCGAAAGTGCGGCCTTATTTATCTATTTGTTTTTAAATATATTATTTTTTTAGCAGAGTTGGTTTAGCTATCCCCGCGACGTAATGCATGGTTTCAACCGTGTTTTTGGGGATGCGTACGGGGGCGTGGTCTTCGTTGACGGGTAGTAGATGACATTGTCCGTCACGTTCAAACAGAAATGTTTTAACGGTGGTGGTGCCATCTGTAGTTATGACTAAAACTTCATCCCCAGATGCTAACTCATGGTTAGGTTCAACCACGACAAACTCTCCATCTTTAATACGTGGCACCAATGATGCACTCGTACATTTTACAGCGTATACGTCGCTATCGTATGACGGCCAACGGAGGTACCGATTGTTCTCACCGTAACTGGCGGGTGTTTCGCAGAGCTGGTCTCCATCGCTAATAACTACGTCATCACGAACAGGTACGTTAGTGAAATTTTGAACAAAATAGTCGCCATTAATCTCAGCAATAGCAGTCGGTACTGCACTCTGTAAATCACACTCAATCAAGTCGATTACCGATACTCCAAAAAAATCAGCAAGGTGCTTTAGCGTTGTGTACTTTGGGTCGTTGACTTCTCCTGTCAGTGTTCTATGTAACGTTGGCTGATTCATTTTTATGCGCTTGGCTAGGTCTTTTACGCTAGGTATCCCGTGTCTTTCCATTAAATACCGTATGTTTTTGGCTAGAAAACCAATTCCAAATTCGGACGCCATCTTTTTACCTCGGATTGAGTAATTATTAATCTGTTATTCATATTTGCATATATTAGAGAGTTTTTGAATGTGTTCCAGTATTGAAATTGAATCCGTTTTTGTATAGTTTAATTTCAACCACCAAATGAGGAGCATGAAGATGTACGAATTTCACCCACAAGAATTGATTAAGAAAATTATAAACGCGGGTTTTACTCAATCCCAAATAGCAGAGCAAATAGGCATTAGTCAGGCGTCGTTAAGTCGTATTTTGACAGGGACAAGCCTCGATCCTCGTTTATCTACCGTTCGTGCCATCGAAAAATTTTATAATGAAAACGTTAAAGATAAGGCGTGAGCATGGAAATCCGATACTCTTTGGGAACCAGTGCCGAGGACGGTCAGCCGCGTGAATTGTCGGTATCCGACTTCGGCGCATTTGAACAGACCATTCGCGATCAACGAACAACTATCGGTGTTTTGCCTGATGATACTAAAGAAGAGCTGGACGCAAAAAAGCGTAGGCTCCCCTATATCTGGCATGTATTTAGAAACGGTGCTGCGCGTCGTCGCCGTACTGCCAGTGCAGGTAACCTGTACTATTTACCGTTAGATCTGGACGGTGTCACCCAGAACGGGTGGGATTGTATCCGGGAGATTTTATCTGCTTACCGTGGATTCGCTTACACCACGGCCAGCCATGAGCACCCGGTTGCAGCGGGTGAGTATCGTATCCGTATCATACTAGCCCCGTCTCGCGCGGTCTCTCCTGCCGAAAAACAGCCATTGTTACAGGCATTACAGACTGAGATCATGAGCGTTGTCGATCTGCTCTACGATGGCCCCGCAAAGTGGGACGATTCGGTTTACCGTCCTGCACAAATGGTTTTCCTGCCTGACGAACGGGCGCAGTTTTGGTCATTCACGGGTGAAGTTGTTGATGTCGATACGTTGTTGGCCACAGTACCTGTACCTACTGAAATCCAAGACGATACTGAGCCCGACGACCTCACGCGCTTGGTGGATTTGGAGAATATCGACGGTAACACGTTCGAAGACCTGCGCTCGGCGCTCTGGCATCCCAGCATGTTACAACACGCGGAAAATTACCCCTCGTGGGCGGCAATGGGGAACCGGTTGGCATGGTTCAAAGACACTGACTCTGAAGAGAAGGCCAAAGCACTATGGGTCGAGTGGTCAGCCAAAGCTGATAAAGGTGATCCTGAAGCCGCCACCAACAAGTGGGAACAACTCACCGCTGATCGGACAGGCTATCAATCTATTTTCTCGCTGGCGCAAAAAGCAGGGTGGGTGAATCCCGGAGCTGAACGCTGCCAGTCCGCCGTTGCTTGTGTTGATGACTTTGAGGATGTGACTGATACCGGAGTGTCAGAGCCTGCGCCTTTGCCCTCGTTCAAACGTGATAAGTGGGGGCAAATTGAGGCAACAATAGAGAACGTCACCAAAGCTGTAATGCGTCCTGATTTTGTTGGTATTGATATTAGGTTTGACCAGTTCCGTGATGAGATTATGTTCGCCCCCGCAGGGACTGAGCAATGGCAAACATTTGGTGACGCTGATTATGCTCGGCTACGTATCACACTGGAGAAACGTAATTTCAAACCTGTAGGTCGCGAGCTGATCCGGGATGCAGTGTTGTTGGCGGCTGACGAGAACCCTTTTGATTCCGCTATCGCATGGCTAAATGGCCTGAAATGGGATGGCGTCCCGCGCATTGAACAGTTCTACCACACTCACTTGGGGACAGAAGATACTCCGTTTACACGTGCGGTTTCTAGATATATGTGGACTGCATTAGCTGGACGGGTATTAAAACCCGGTATCAAAGCTGACATGGTGCCTGTTTTGGTGGGGAAACAAGGCTGTGGGAAGTCGTCCGGTGTCGCGGCACTTTCCCCTGATCCTTCTTTTTTTACTGAAATCTCATTCGCTGAGAAAGATGATGATCTGGCCCGTAAGATGCGTGGGCGTTTAGTGGCTGAAATCAGTGAGTTAAGAGGGCTGAATACTAAAGAACAAGAGGCTATCAAGGCGTTTGTCACCCGCACGCATGAAAATTGGATACCTAAGTACCGTGAATTTGCTACCCAGTTTCCCCGGAGAACCCTTTTCGTCGGTACGACCAACGAAGATGAGTTTTTGGACGATAAAACAGGTAATCGGCGCTGGCTACCTGTAGAGGTTAAAAAGATATCAGTAGAGGACATTAAGTCCGATCTGACCCTGCTATGGGCCGAGGCAAAAGTGATTTTTGAAGAAAACGGGATACTGTTTCGTGATGCAGAACGGTTAGCCGCGGCTGTACACGAGCAATATACCATCAAAGATGTGTGGCTAGAAACTGTTGAGCGTTGGTTAGTTACTCCTGATTTGATGACAGCAGAGATACCCCGAACTCGCGAATTTTTACGTGCAGGGGATGTTTTGCGCGAGGCTTTGAACATTGATCCCAAAAACATTGGAAGACGTGAAGAAATGCGAATTAGCAAAATTTTGCTAGTTTGTGGTTATAAACGTGTTTTAAGACGCATAAACGGGAAATCACAACGCGTTTATGAAGCTGACGTAACAACCTGTAACAACCTTGAACAGTGAGGTTGTTACATTTAATTCCATGATTTAAAAAAGGAATTACAACCGTAACAACCGTAACAACCTAGTTCTAACTACCCCCCAATTAGTATATAGGGGCTCTATAGGAAAGGTTAAGAAAAGGTTGTTACAGGTCGTTACAGGTTGTTACACCTCTTAATTGGTAAAACTTTTCCAGTTCGCGGTGCAGGTAACAAATTGCGGCTTGGATTTGGTGAAAAAGCAGCACATGCACGTAAACACGACGGCTTCCAGTAAAAAATTTTGGGGTACACGAAACTACAGGGTTAAATTCTATGCGTGATATTCAACAGGTTCTACTCCGCTGGGGTGGGTGGTCAACAACCGAGCCCGTGCGTGTTGGCTGGTCATCTGTTGCCGCAGGGTTTAGCGGTCTGCCTCCTGCCAACGGTGACAACCGGCTGACATGCAGCGATGCAGATGGGCTAATCGTCGATCTCTGTGTGGCTCGATTGCAGATGCGAGGGCAGGAAGAAGAACTGGACTATATCCAAAAACACTACATGTACGGTTGGTCTAAGCGGGAGATAGCCCGCCGCCTACATGTATCAGAGAGTCTGGTACGCCAAAAAATGCAGGTGGCAGAGAGCTACATAGCAGGTTGCTTAGAAATCCTTGATATTCAATTGGATATGGATTTGATGGTTAAAAAGCAATCAAACGAACCTAAAACATTAGTGCGCAGCGCAAAAACTATGCTAATGTGGTAAAAATGGTTTTTTGCATCCTGCGAAAAGGCTCCCACTTTGAGGAGCCTTTTTCTTTTGCCCAAAATCCAAAACTGGGGAAAACAGCGCTTAGGCGTAGTGATTTGTCTGAACCCCAATAGTGGCGATTTGTTACAAAAATGTTATAACGAAAATCAGGCCATTATGGGCAAGAAGATTGCAGATTTCAGGGGTTAGATAGCGGTTTTGGTCTGAGTTGAAAAGTGCCAGGGCATGAAATAGC
>NZ_JAQRFO010000058.1:0-23121 GCF_028598775.1 Xenorhabdus aichiensis | reverse complement strand
GATATATAGGTATGATATTTTAATAATTTATTTTTTAGTTTCATTTTATTTATTTTTTATTGAGGGTGGGAAGTTAATATAATATAAAGGTGATGATTTTATTTGGTGTTTTTATTATATGTAACTTGATTAAATAATAGATCCTGTAAGAAACGCGAGATTAAAAGTGTTTTTTAATTTCAATGGCCTATGAATAATTAAAAAACACCCATAACCTTATTCTGATTATTCAGCCACCTCTCCGCCAAAATAGTTATCCCAAATCCGCTGATAAGTGCCATCGTTTTTAATTTCAGTAATCGCTTTATCAACGGCCGCTTTTAATTCAGGATCACTCTTACGCAGCAGCACGGCGGTTTGTGCTGCGTTGGTATCGGCCGCCACAATTTTTACCCGTGCATCCGGGCGATGTTTTTTATAGTCGAGATAAGAAAGTTTATCATTGATAGTGGCATCCGCCCGGCCTGTGCTGACCAGTTCCACTTCCTGACTAAAGCCATTGGTTCCGATAATTTCTGCACCGTAATGGCGGGCAATCTGGGCAAAGTTATTAGTCAGGGTATGGGCGGAGGTTCTGCCTTTTAAATCACTGAAAGTTTTAATGTCATGATTATCTTTTCGGGTAATCAGCACCGCTTCAGAAATGACATAGGGCAGGGAAAAGCTATATTTTTTCTCGCGTTCTGGTGTAATGGCGATTTGATTCATAACCGCATCGGAACGTCCGGCATCAAGGCCACCAATCAAACCATCCCACTTGCCTTCAATAAATTCAGGCTTTACTTTCATGCGCAGAGCAATTTCGCGGCCAATTTCCACATCAAAACCGGTTAACTTGCCGGAAGTATCATGATAACTGAAGGGCGCATAGGCTCCTTCTGTCGCGATTCTGAATACGCCTGTGGATTGGATATTATCAAAGGTGGATTTTGCATACGCCAGTTGGGTGATGCCTAATTGGATGATAGTTGCCAGTAGTATGTTGAGTACGATTTTCATTATATTTCTCCAAGGGGGAATTATTGTTTTTTTGAATTATTCCCAATATAGCGGTAATGACAAAGGCTTTGTATAGAAGATAACGTTATATGATATTGTGTATGTGATATTTTCTATGTGATGTGTTGGAATATTTTCTCCATAGTAATAACTAAAGTTAATTATTTATCCCTGAGTGAATTAATTCATAATTTTGATATTAACTATTTAATTGCTTTAGTCACGGTTGGATTAGCCTATTTTGTCAGAAAGTATACGTGTTCAATATTAAAAATCCTGTTTTTTCGCTGGTATTTTTTATTGTTATTCATTGGCTATTGCGTTAATACATTCTGTGAAAAGAAAAAAGCCACTGCAATATTAAATGCAGTGGCTTAACTTGAATGAAGTCCATTAAACTGGTTGACGTATTCAGAGTACAACTCCACATGGCTTTTGTATGTAAAATGGCCTATAAGCTATGTTGATTATCATTGTGAAAATAGGATATTTCCGGATAAGGAGTTACCTAAGAGAATGGAGTTTAAAGCACTCTAAGCGGGTAGCATTGGTCATAACGCTCGCTGATGTTTCCTTGATATCAGCCTATTAACGCTTTAGCTTTTGCTTTAACCTCTGAAAGCACGGAAGCCGATACTTTTCCTTTTATTGTAGCATTGCGCTCGCGCCAGTCTAAACTTTTTACCTGATCAGCCAGTACTGCACTATCCTCTTCACTTTCTACTTTTACTTCAAAAGGGTAGCCTTTGATCTTAGTGGTCATGGGGCAACATAACATCAGCCCTATCCGACCATTATAAATAGCAGGGCTAAGAACCAATGCAGGGCGGTGTCCTGCTTGCTCGTGCCCTGCTTGCGGATCAAAATCAAGCCATACAATATCGCCAGCTTCTGGTACATACTTTGATTTCATTGAAACTCATCCTCTTTGCCTTTCCAACAATTTGATTACAAAACTTATTCCTTCTGAGGTTCTGATTACATCCAAAGGATTAAAACAGTGACTTATTCTAATTACAATAGCTCCTTGCCAGTTGGTTTTCCGAAGGAAATTTCTTCATGAATATTTTCGTTTGTAACACCGGAAAGCAACGCATCAAGCGTATATTCTTTAGCGCGCACAGGCACAATCACGATACGCCCATCTTCTACAGTAATTTCAACAGTATCATCGACGTTCAGAGACGCTGCTTTCATAATTGAAACCGGAAGCCTTACTGACGGGCTATTGCCCCATTTTTTAACGATAACTTGTGACATTGTTATACCCTCACAACGTTTATGTAGTTTTTATATATTAAACAATAAACCGCATGTGTCAACATTGTCGATACATTATAGTTTGTTATCCGGTGTTCGATTTAAGAGTCTGACTGATGCTATAGATACTGGTATGTCTTCAGACCGTTCTTTTCATGTGATGGCGAGTCTTGCGGAAATGAAGCGAGAACTTATAGTTGAATCTACCCGCGCAGGACTGGAAACAGTCAAAAAACCATAAAATTAAGTTCATATAAACGGTCGTTAAAGTGGACTATGAAAAAAGCCACTGCAACTAAATGCAGTGGCTTAACTTGAATGAAGTTCAATCAAGAAAGATTACAGCGCAGAAATCGTCTCTTTCTGTGCCAGTAATTTCTCTTTTGCCGCATTGTTGCTTGCCAGACGCTCACGCTCTTTGGCAACAACGGCCTCCGGCGCACGGCTGACAAAACCGTCGTTAGACAGTTTGGCTTCAATCGCGCTGATTTCTTTATCCAGCTTCTCGATTTCTTTATCCAAACGTGCCAGTTCAACGTCTTTATCGATCAGACCGGCCATTGGGATCAGTATTTCTGCACTGTTGATCAGCTTGGTGACAGAAACAGGGGCTTCTTCGCCCGCCGCCAGAACGGTGACGGAAGCAAGACGACCCATCGCCTGAATGAAGTTGAGGTTTTCAGCCACACGGCGCTGTGCATCCGCATTGGCATCACGCAGCAAAACCTCCAGCGGCTTGCTTGGCGCGATGTTCATTTCTGCACGAATGTTACGTACCGCAATGATGGCTTCTTTGATCCATTCCAGATCGCTCAGCGCCAGCTCGTCCACTTTCGCCTGATCAAATTCAGGGAAGGGTTGCAGCATGATGGTATCTGCATTAATGCCTTTCACCACTTTCACGCGCTGCCAGATGGTTTCGGTGATAAATGGAATGATTGGATGCGCCAGACGCAGCAGGCCTTCTAAGACTTCAATCAGCGTATGGCGAGCCGCACGGACTTCTGCCTCTGAGCCTTTGTTGATAGCCGGTTTTGACAGTTCCAGATACCAGTCACAGAATTGGTTCCATGTGAATTCGTAAAGAATGTTGGCGGCAATGTCAAAACGGTAGGTATCCAGCGCTTCACGGTAGGTTTTCACGGTCTGGTTGAATTCAGCCAGAATCCAGCGATCGGCCAGTGACAGGGACATTTCTCCGCCATTTTGACCGCAATCCTGCCCTTCAGTATTCATCAGCACGAAACGGCTGGCGTTCCACAACTTGTTACAGAAGTTGCGATAACCTTGCAGGCGCTTCATGTCCCAGTTGATATCACGTCCGGTAGAAGCCAGTGCCGCCAGTGTGAAACGCAGGGCGTCAGTACCGTGGGCTTCGATGCCTTCCGGGAACTGTTTTTCCGTACGTTTGCCGATTTTCTCGGCCAGTTGTGGCTGCATCATGTTGCCGGTACGTTTTTCCAGCAGATTTTCCAGCGAAATACCGTCGATCATATCCAGCGGATCGATAACGTTCCCTTTGGATTTTGACATCTTCTGGCCTTCGTCATCACGGATCAGGCCGGTCATGTACACGGTTTTGAACGGAACCTGCGGCTTGCCGTTTTCATCTTTGATGAAATGCATGGTCATCATGATCATGCGGGCAATCCAGAAGAAGATAATGTCGAAGCCACTGACCAGCACATTGGTCGGATGGAAGGTTTTCAGGGCTTCGGTCTGCTCAGGCCAGCCGAGGGTGGAGAATGTCCACAGGCCAGAGGAGAACCAAGTATCCAGTACGTCTTCGTCCTGGGTCAGGGCAATATCCGCACCCAGATTGTTTTCACGGCGAACTTCTTCTTCATCGCGGCCAACATAGACGTTGCCTTGAGCGTCGTACCATGCAGGGATGCGATGACCCCACCATAATTGACGAGAGATACACCAATCCTGAATATCGCGCATCCAGGAGTAGTACATGTTCTCGTATTGTTTCGGCACGAACTGGATATCGCCATTTTCAACGGCTTCAAGCGCCACTTTTGCCAGCGGAGCAGTGCGGACATACCATTGGTCAGTCAACATTGGCTCAATTACCACGCCGCCACGGTCGCCGTAAGGTACAGTCAGGTCATGAGGCTTGGTTTCTACCAGCAGACCCTGTTTTTCAAATTCGGCCACAATCGCTTTACGGGCAGCGAAACGCTCCATGCCACGGTATTCGGCAGGGATGTCAGCCGAGTAAACGTCAGAGGCTTCGCCATTGGTATCGAAAATTTCCGCTTCGTCACGGATATCGCCGTCAAATGTCAGAATATTGATCATTGGCAGGCTGTGACGCTTACCGACTTCATAGTCATTGAAATCGTGCGCTGGCGTGATTTTCACGCAGCCGGTGCCTTTCTCCATATCCGCATGCTCATCGCCTAAGATAGGAATGCGACGGTTCATTAGAGGCAGGATGATCTCTTTGCCAATCAGATCTTTATAACGCGGATCTTCTGGGTTAACGGCAACGCCGGTATCCCCCAGCAGGGTTTCTGGACGAGTTGTGGCGACAATCAGATAATCTTTGCCTTCGGCAGTTTTGGCGCCATCAGCCAGCGGGTAGCGCAGGTGCCACATGGAACCCTTCACTTCGCGGTTTTCAACTTCCAAGTCAGAAATTGCGGTGCGCAGTTTCGGGTCCCAGTTGACCAGACGTTTGCCACGGTAAATCAGGTCTTCTTGATACAGGCGGACAAAGGCTTCTTTAACCGCTTTTGACAGGCCTTCATCCATAGTGAAGCGTTCACGCTCCCAATCCACGGAGTTGCCCAGACGGCGCATCTGGTTGGTAATATTGCCACCCGATTCCGCTTTCCATTGCCAAATTTTGTCGATAAAGGCGTCACGGCCATAATCGTGGCGGGTTTTACCTTCTTCGGCCGCGATTTTGCGCTCAACGACCATCTGCGTTGCGATACCTGCGTGGTCAGTACCTGCTTGCCACAAGGTATTTTTGCCCTGCATGCGCTGATAACGCACCATGGTATCCATGATGGTCTGTTGGAAAGCATGCCCCATATGTAGGCTGCCAGTGACGTTTGGCGGAGGAATGACGATGCAGAAACTTTCACGGCTGGTATCGCCATTCGGTTTGAAATAACCGTTCTTTTCCCAGTGGTTATAAAGAGGTTGCTCTATCTCTGTCGGATTATAGGTTTTATCGAGAGATGGCTCAGATTGCGTTTGGTTAGCGGGTGTCTTTTCCATTTTGTCTTGATATTTAATAGGTTGGCGGCGTTGCCATGGTCAAATTAAAGCTGACGCTACGATAAACTTTATATCGTTCGCGCGCTAACTGTTTCAGATTTTCATCAATAGGGACGAAGTCTATCACTTCATGGAAAGCCGTGGCAAAGTCTGCAAAGTGAGGAAGCAGTGTTACCAGAATATCGCGGGGAACATTGCTCCTTTTCTGCGGCCAGCACAACTCCACAGGGGCACCATAACGAGGGCCTTCTCCGGCAAGGTTGTGCGGTACAAATTGACTCGGCTCTCGCTGCCATAATGCTTCGTCCAGTTTTTCGGCCTGCTGCTGGCTTTCACAAGCAATCAGAACCCGCTTCCCTGCCCGCCATTGATCAGCGGCAAGCTGGCATGCCAGCCATTCATGTGGCTGTAATTCATCAGAAGACGATGATTGTTCCTGTGAGAGCTTTTCCAATAAATAGAAGGTGGCGTTTTTCATAGTCTCATGATTACAGAGAATGGGTTACAGAAAAATGATGGGAAAAGCGATACAAAAGGGTATTGCAGCCGCAATACCCTTAATTCCGTTGATTCCCTTGATACCTTTAGACTACACCTTTTATGTCGAACTGTTAGGCAACAAAAAGGGGGCAGGGGTATTAATCATCCGCATTCAAGCCTGCACGATTTAACAGGAATTGTGCTAAGAGCGCAACCGGACGACCTGTTGCTCCTTTGGCTTTACCTGAACGCCATGCTGTGCCTGCAATATCCAGATGTGCCCAATGGTATTTGGTCGCAAAGCGGGACAGAAAACAGCCTGCGGTAATCGTTCCGCCTGCACGTCCACCAATGTTTGCCATATCTGCAAAATTGGAATCGAGCTGCTCGAAATATTCGTCAGCCATCGGCAGGCGCCATGCACGATCTCCAGCCAGTTCTGAGGCATTCAGCAGTTCATGCGCCAGCGGGTTATGGTTGGACATCAGCCCGGTGTAGTGACTGCCCAGCGCAATGACACAAGCGCCAGTCAAGGTAGCCACATCAATGACCAGTTCTGGATCGAAACGCTCAACGTAGGTCAACACATCACACAGTACCAGGCGGCCTTCTGCATCGGTGTTCAGGACTTCAACCGTCTGGCCGGACATGGTGGTCAAAATGTCTCCCGGACGGTAGGCGCGCCCACCCGGCATATTTTCGCATCCTGCCAATACACCAATAACATTGAGCGGCAGTTGTAGCTCCGCGATAACCCGCATGACACCATAAACAGAAGCTGCGCCACACATGTCATACTTCATCTCATCCATGCCTTCGCCTGGTTTGAGAGAAATACCGCCGGCATCGAAAGTCAGCCCTTTGCCCACCAATACAATGGGTTTCGCATTGGCGTCTTTGCTGCCTTTATACTCGATCACGGACATCAGAGATTCATTCTGGGAACCTTGACCGACCGCCAGATAGGAATTCATGCCCAGCTCTTTCATCTGCTCTTCGCCAATCACCTTGGTATTCAGATTGTCGGCAGTGTCAGCAAGCTGGCGCGCCTGTGATGCCAGATACGCGGCATTACAGATATTCGGCGGCATGTTTGCCAGATCTTTCGACGCTTTGATACCCGATGCAATGGCAAGGCCATGCTGAATGGCGCGTTCGCCGCTGGTTAATTCACGGCGGGTTGGCACATTGAACACGATCTTACGTAATGGGCGGCGCAGTTCGTTTTTGCTGCTTTTAAGCTGATCGAAAACATAGAGTGATTCTTTTGCTGTTTCGACCGCTTGACGTACTTTCCAGTAGTTATTGCGCCCCTTGACGTGTAATTCCGTCAGGAAACAGACCGCTTCCATAGAGCCGGTCTCATTGAGGGTACTGATGGTTTTCTGGATAATCTGCTTATACTGGCGCTCATCCAGCTCACGCTCTTTTCCGCAACCAACCAGCAAAATGCGCTCAGACAGCACATTAGGAACATGATGAAGCAGCAGGGATTGACCCACTTTGCCTTCAAGTTCACCACGGCGTAGTAAGGCACTGATATAACCGTTACTTATTTTGTCAAGTTGCTCTGCGATAGGGGAAAGACGACGAGGTTCAAACACGCCGACAATAATACACGCACTGCGCTGTTTCTCCGGACTACCGCTTTTTACACTAAACTCCATGCGTTCTCCTGAATCTTAAAGACAAAGACGGATACAATCGCTAAAATATCACGTTGCGCATTAATTCATCCCAAAGAAAATTCACTGTTATGTTAAGCTCACTACATTATTTTTTGGTACTTAGCTAACGATAAGTGTGTTCTAATTAGGAACCAATATATGGGATGCTTTGGTATCATTTTAGCAATGGGGAAGCCAAACTGATGCATATAAATGGTAGATATACGACGAAGTTAGCGACTTTCCTGCAAAAAGACAAGTTTTCACAGGCGTAATAAGCGTGATCATCATTAGATATCTAGTACGGGAAACTCTGAAAAGCCAAATCGCAATACTTTTCATCTTATTGCTGATCTTCTTCAGCAAAAAATTAGTTGAAGTATTGGGGGCGGCGGTAGAAGGAAGTGTTCCCGCAAATTTGGTTCTATCCTTGTTAGGTTTAGGTGTGCCGGAAATGGCGCAGCTTATTTTACCCCTGAGTCTGTTTCTTGGGGTATTAATGACGTTCAGCAAACTCTATACCGAAAGTGAAATTACCGTCATGCATGCCTGTGGGTTGGGCAACGGTGTGTTGGTAAAATCGGCCTTGATTCTGGCCCTGTTCACATCGATGCTGGCGGCGGCTAACGTTCTCTGGTTCACTCCGTGGTCTTCTAAATACCAAGAGCAAGTATTGGCGGATGCAAAAGCCAACCCAAGTCTTGCGGCCATGATGGAAGGTCAGTTCAAGCCTTCCCGTGATGGCAACATGGTGCTGTATATCGGTAACGTCAAGGGCAATAATTTTGAGAATGTGTTCCTTGCCCAGCTCCGTCCGGTGAATAATCAGCGTCCTTCCGTGGTGATTGCGGATGGCGGCCATATGGAAGAGCGTCCGAATGGTAATCAGGTCGCGGTACTCCATCAGGGGATGCGTTATGAAGGCACTGCACTGATGCGTGACTTCCGTATTACCGATTTCAAAAATTATCAGGCGGTGATTGGGCACAAAGCCGCTGATATTGATAGCGATAAAGTTGAGCAGAAGACACTCTCCCAACTCTGGCACAAGGGTGACGAAGATTCCCGTGCAGAGCTGCACTGGCGCCTGACCTTGATTGTGTCGGTGCTGGTCATGGCGCTGATGGTGGTTCCATTGAGTGCCGTGAACCCGCGTCAGGGGCGTGTGCTCAGTATGCTGCCTGCTATGCTGCTTTACCTGATTTTCTTCCTGCTGCAAAGTTCTCTGCGCTCCAATGGTGGCAGGGGTAAACTCGACCCCGCATTCTGGATGTGGCTGGTCAACGGAGCCTATTTTGCCTTGGCGCTGGCGCTCAATATGTGGGATACCGTACCTATGCGCAAACTGCGTTCTCGCTTTAAGAATCAAGGAGCGGCCTGATGTTTGGGGTACTGGACAGATATATTGGGCGGACTATCCTGCAAACCATTTTGATGACGCTGTTCACGCTGGTGTCGCTTTCCGGCATCATCAAGTTTGTCGATCAGCTTCGCAAGGTTGGGCAGGGGGAATATAGCGCGTTTGCCGCTGGTATCTATACGCTGCTGAGTGTTCCCAAAGATATCCAGATCTTCTTCCCGATGGCGGCGCTGCTTGGGGGATTATTGGGTCTGGGGATGCTGGCAACGCGCAGTGAGCTGGTGGTTATGCAGGCTTCTGGTTTTACTCGCCTGCAAGTAGCGGGTTCAGTCATGAAAACCGCGATCCCGTTGGTATTGCTGACAATGGTGATCGGTGAATGGGTCGCCCCACAGGGGGAACAGATCGCCCGTAACTACCGTTCCCAGAAGATGTTTGGTGGCTCCCTGATGTCCACCGCCAAAGGGATGTGGGCGAAAGATGGTAATGATTTTGTCTATATTAAGAGTGTAGACAAGGATAATGCCCTGAAAGACGTCAGTATCTATCATTTTGATGACAACAAAAAACTGCTGTCAGTAAAATATGCGGCTACTGCGGTATATGACCAAAATAACAGGCAGTGGAAATTATCTCAGGTTGAAGAGTCTGATTTACGTCAGATTGGCCGGATCACTGGCTCACAGCGTATTTCTGCTGAATGGAAAAGCTTGCTGACACCGGAAAAACTGGGCGTAGTCGCTCTTGATCCGGATGCACTCTCCATTCGCGGGCTTCAGCAGTACATTACTTACCTGAAGCAGGGGCAACAGGATGCTGGTCGTTACCAGCTCAATATGTGGAAGAAAGTCTTTGCCCCTCTGTCTGTTGCGGTCATGATGCTGATGGCACTTTCCTTTATCTTTGGGCCACTGCGCAGTGTGGCAATGGGAGTCAGGGTCATTGCGGGTATCAGTACAGGCTTCATATTTTATGTCTTGAATGAGATATTTGGCCCATTAAGCTTGGTTTACAGCATGCCACCGCTATTGGGAGCGCTGCTGCCGAGTCTGTTATTCTTCGTAGTGAGTGTTTACTTCCTTCTGCATCGAAAATAACGTTCATCACAAATCACAGCCTGAGCTTTACACCTACAAATCTCTGGCTGTGATTTTTCAAGAACATGCCTCTAACACACGATATTCACGACAGAACTATAACTTCCCATGATTTCGTGATAATGCTGCGACCAGTTCATTCACCCCGTTAGTGACACGGCTGAATTTGCTTTGTTCCTTGCGCGTCATCACCACAAACACACCGATATTCTGCTCAGGGATCATGGCCATATAGGTATTGAATCCGCCGCCACCGCCGGTTTTCTGATAGATGCCCGGCACCCCTTTTTTGGCATCCATATATACCCAGCCCAGCCCGATCCCGTCTGCTTGACCCGCGACATCCATTCCTGTGATTGACGTCAGATTTTCACGTTTAAAATAGATACCCTGCTCACGGCTGGCAGTCTTCTTCCTCAACTGATTGTGGGAGGATAAAAACTGCTGCATCCAGCGTTGCATATCTACGGGAGTCGAATAAATCCCGCCACTGCCTGCTGCTGCGATAGTACTGAGACAGGGACTGGGTTTAACCCCTTCCATTAAACGAGCACATTGGGAACGAGAGGGCGTCAGCGTCGTATCCTTCATGCGATAAGGACGGGTGATTTCTTCTTGTAGCAGACGGGTATAGGGTTCCCCCGTGGCTTTAGAGAGCGCATCCGCTAGTAAATCGTAAGCCAGATTGGAATACGAAGCCGTTGTACCGGGAGCGGCATTCATACCTGCTGTTTTTAGCCAAGCCCAGCGATTTGATTGTGTTGGCCAGATAAACACCGGCCGCCCCCATTTTCCACCCGGCTGCTCTCGTGGCAGGCCGCTGGTATGGCTGGCCAGATGATACAGACGGATCGGTTGAGTCATCGCATAATCGGGTACACGCACACCATAATAAGTGTACTTCTGCAACGGATCGGTGATCTTGAGGCGTTCCTTCTGTGCCAGCTTAATCATAACCTCGCTGGTCATCAGCTTAGTTATCGAAGCAAGGCGGATCACCGAATCCTGACGCGGACGGGCTCCACTCCCTGGATAAGTCTCCCCGAAACTGCGATGCACCACCTGATTATTATCGATAATCACCATCGCCATCCCCAACGGATTACCTTCATCAAAGATTGACTGCGCATACTGGTCGACCAGAGATGAGGCCATTTTCTTGGTATTATCATCACCCTCAAAAACTTGCCACTTTGCGGGTTTCTTGCCTGATTGCGGAAAATTATTCTGGTGTGCATTATCGGGGGCAGCACAAGCCGAAAGCGCCCATGACAGGGCTGAAACAGCAAAAAGTTTATATAACTGTTTGTTCATTTTTTGGATTAACCAATCAGGGAGCGTTTAATTGGAACAACGTCGTTATTTCTTTTTCTTAAACAGCGCTATGACAGCGCCAATAATGATACCCACAAGGATACCTATAAAAATATAGCCGATAATAGACATGATTGTTTACCTCAGAGCGGTGTGTTGTTGTGGAATTATATAAGGTGTTTAAAGGTTGTCTATTGGTAGACGGGGATTATGGGCGAGTGATTTGTGCTGGTTGAAAGGGAGATGGTCGGGTTTTGAGCGTTTTTGATGGGAAAGGATTAGATGTGCTTTTTTTTTCGACACTTGAACAAGATTGAAAGGATAAGTGTTGCGAATGGACTTCTGACAGGTATAATAGCCTCCGTTTTCCGAGTACTTCTCGAATACTTCAGTGCCGAAGTGGCGAAATCGGTAGACGCAGTTGATTCAAAATCAACCGCCTTCGGGTGTGCCGGTTCGAGTCCGGCCTTCGGCACCACATAAATTAAGACGCTAAAAGGCGTCTTTTTTTATGTCTGAAATCCAGTCCCCGTAAGGGCTCTTCTCGCTTTTCCATTCAACATAAGTCAACCTGATTCAATCAACAAGCTAATGCATATTTAGCTGTATCTGTATTTTCCGTTGGACGATATTGAGATTCATTTTAGGATGTTGAGCCTAACTGACCAATCGCAACAAATACACCCGTAGCATGCCAATTCCCTTCCCAACACAAACAAATTATTGCGATTGCGTTCGCATTATGGAGAATGCTTAACCATGTGCTGTATTTATATCAACGAAATCAATAATTTTTTATTAATTTACGGGATGGGAAATGGACAGGAACACTCAGGGGTTTGCATCATACTGGCGTAACTCCTTAGCAGATGCCGAGTCTGGCAAAGGGGCGTTTGAGCGTAAAGATGCGGATAAATTCACCCGCTGGACGGACATTACCACGGGACGGCTGGATGAGGAGATCGTTCGCAGGTTCTTTGAGGGTGAAGGCGACGCGGTTAAAACAGTCGAGGTATTGTTACGACCAAAAGCTTGGATCCGCCTGCTAAAGCATGGAAAAGAGCGGATGGCAGGCGCGCCAGGTATCGTCACACCATTGGTAACCTCCGCTCTCTTGAACCGCGAAGGCTTTTTGTTTCCCACAGCGCCAACCACCATTCCTCGAGACCTACTCGAACCGCTCCCCAAAGGCACCTTCTCAATTGGCGAGATGGTGCAATACGACAGATACAAAACCACGCATAATTCGGCCACCTTTGGTGCGGATGACGAACAGCAACACCGTGAGGAAAATGATGAGCAGCGGGCTAAGCGTTATGAAAAGCATCAGCAGCAGTGGCAAAAGTACCTGACTGAGACAAACAGTCTCCTGGAAAACGTGGCCGGAAAATGGATCGCCACCCACGAGCAATACGAACCGGCTGGATATGGCTATGTTATCAAAGCGAACCAGCCCGGCGGGGCCAGCATCCATATCCTTCCCCTATACGATCATCTGCTGATGTGTAAAAAAGAGGTTCCGTTACTGACGCGCTTTGCCTCGACGGAAATGCCCCCCGTAGAACCTCTCCTTGCCGCCAATGCAAAGTTCAGTGAGCGTCTGGGGCATTCTGGGGATGAGTTCCCACTGGCTGTAGCGCAGCGCGATGCCCTGAGCCATTATCTCACCCAGAAGCCGGGTGATATCCTCGCCGTCAACGGCCCGCCGGGAACCGGAAAAACCACTCTGGTTCTCTCTATCATTGCCACCGAATGGACAAGAGCTGCCCTCAATAAAACCGAACCGCCGGTGGTGATTGCCACATCAACCAACAATCAGGCTGTAACCAACATCATTGAAGCGTTCGGTAAAGATTTTGCCACCGGCACCGGAGCAATGGCCGGGCGCTGGCTACCTGAGCTGAAAAGCTATGGCGCTTACTTCCCGTCTTCGGGCCGTAAGGCCGAGGCTGTGAAAAAATACCAAACGGATGACTTTTTCAACCGCGTTGAATCTACCGAGTATGTTGAAGATGCGCAGGTCTTCTATCTTGAAAGGGCAAGAGCGGCGTTCCCGTCGGTGGAATGTAGCTCCCCCGAACGCGTCGTGGATCTTCTGCATGAGCGTTTAACCGAGCAGTCCGCGCAGCTTAAGCAAATCGAGCCAGCATGGGACAGTCTAAACCGCATCCGCCAGGAGCGGAGCGCCATCAGCGAAGATCTAGACCAGTATATTCAGGACAAGAGTACGTTACTGCTCGACAGCACGAATGCAATAGCGCTTTTAACCCAAGGCAAAAAGCAGTGGCAGCAATATCGCGCCGGTGAGTCTATGCTGTATGCGTTTTTCTCTTGGATTCCCGCCGTTCGCACTAAGCGCCACTATCAGATTAACCTCTTCCTGGACGCTACGTTTGGCACAAGAATGGCCGCGTTCCAAGGCACTGCGCCGGAAGGCATCGATACGTATATCGATGGCCTTATTGCTCAGGCGCAAAAAGAGCAGGGCGAGTACCAGCAGCAAATCGATCTTGCTCAGGACGTTTCCCGGCGCGAAAGCGAGGCTGTCCGATGTTGGCACGACCTGACCCAGTCACTGGGGCATACGGGCGAAGAGGAACTGAATCTGGCCGGGGCCGACGAGCTTGCAGATACACAGATCCGCTTCCCGGCGTTCCTTCTGGCAACCCACTACTGGGAAGGCCGCTGGTTGATGGATATGACCGCCATTGATAATCTTGGGGATGAAAAAAAACTCAAGGGTGCGAAAGCCGTAAAGGCCCGCTGGCAACGTAGGATGAAGCTCACACCTTGTGTGGTGATGACTTGCTATATGCTACCGTTCCATATGAAAACCCGCGAATCTACAGGCGGGGCGAAGCAGTTTGATAACAGCTATTTTTATAATCTTGCCGATCTGTTGATCGTTGATGAAGCGGGGCAGGTGCTCCCGGAGGTAGCTGCAGCCTCCTTCGCACTGGCGAAAAAAGCGTTAGTGATCGGCGATACGAAGCAGATCGCGCCTATCTGGAACAGTTTGCCCGGAATTGATATGGGTAATATGGTGGAAGAGAACATCCTTCCCGGCGGCACCCAGGAAGAGCTGACGGATGCCTATGCGCTGATGTGTGATTCAGGTAAAAGCGCGGCGTCGGGCAGCGTCATGAAGGTTGCCCAGTTTAATTCTCGCTACCAGTACGACCCGGACCTGGTTCGTGGGATGTACCTGTATGAGCACCGTCGCTGTTTCGATAACATCATCGGCTACTGTAATGCGCTCTGCTACCACGGTAAGTTGCAACCCAAACGGGGGACCGAAAAAGAGGCGCTCCTTCCGGCAATGGGCTATCTGCATATCGATGGCCTGGGTCAGCAGGCAAATGGCGGAAGCCGTTACAATACTTTTGAGGCCGGAACGATAGCCGCCTGGCTAGCTGCGCATAAAGAGGAAATAGAACGCCATTACGGCAAGCCGCTGCATAAAGTGGTAGGGGTAGTTACGCCATTTTCGGTGCAGGTCAACGCCATCAAGGCGGCATTGCGTAAGCTCGGCATTAACTGTAGCGGTGATGAAGATTCGCTAACGGTCGGCACAGTGCACTCTCTGCAGGGGGCCGAAAGAGCGATCGTGATCTTTTCCCCGGTCTATTCCAAACATGAGGATGGCGGGTTTATCGACAGCGACAGCAGCATGCTGAATGTCGCCGTCTCCCGCGCAAAAGATAGCTTCCTAGTCTTCGGCGATATGGATCTGTTTGAGATCCAGCCCGGCTCTTCGCCGCGAGGATTACTGGCAAAATACCTGTTTGCTTCAGACAGCAACGCATTGCAGTTTGAGTTCCAGGAACGCAAAGATTTAAGCGCAGCACAAACGCAGATCTCGACCCTGCACGGCGTGGAGCAGCATGATGCGTTTCTGAACCAGACCTTTGGCACTATCGGGAAGAACATTACTATCGTTTCCCCTTGGTTGACCTGGCAAAAGCTGGAACAAACCGGCTTTCTGACGTCGATGAGTCATGCGCGCTCGCGCGGCATTGATATCACTGTAGTGACGGACAGAAATTTTAATACCGAACACGCCGATTATGAAAAGCGCAAAGATAAACAGCAGCGTCTTAACGATGCTGTGGAAAAGCTGAACGAGATGGGCATCACTACGAAGCTGGTCAATCGCGTTCACAGTAAAATTGTGATTGGAGACGAGGGGCTACTGTGCGTAGGTTCGTTTAACTGGTTCAGCGCCACGCGAGAAGAGAAGTATCAACGGTACGATACGTCGATGGTGTACCGTGGCGAAAGCTTAAAAGGTGAAATCAAAACGATTTATACCAGCCTGGAGCAGCGCCAGTTGTAAGACGGGTGCTAACCCTTTAGATATGGAGTGAGCACCTTAAATTTGTTGCATGAGTTCTGACATCACGTTTTAGCGCGTTGTGGATACCGGTACTATCACAGTGCCGGTATTGTTTTTACCGTGATAGCTCAGAAGCGAATGTCATCGAGTACAATCATTAATCGGCAGTAATCACTATGGTATTTTTTCCAGATAGCTGAACTATTGGTGTGATTCGCAATGCCCCAGGATCAATAGCGCGTAAAAATAACATACTCGTCCATCAAGCTCGTCAGTGCCGCATTTCACGTGACTTGCAAAAAGGGATCATGTGCTGGGTTCGTGCCGTGGCTCAACCAAAAACATTTTGGAAGATACGGCAGCGAACGCAGAAATTGTGTGGAACCGGAGAGCAGAAAACAAATTGCCACCTCAGAGCAAATGATACTGGGGTGGCAGGAGTATGTTAGGACGCAGTGTCAGTAGGAGAATGCAACCACTTCTATATTGAAAATGATTGCCGGTGCTTATAAGAGAAGGGAGTTAGAGATGGTTAGTTCACAAAAGTTTTTTTAACTCTAACTGACATCATGAAATAAGGTATCCATATAGCAGCGGTAACTACAGCCTGTAGAATAGGTGATATGGTGGCATAATCGATTGAGTACCCCAGCCCATTAGTAATTAAGAAAATAGTAATACCCTGTATGAGCACATTTGATAGGCAGAGCAATATACAGAAACGAGGCGCTTGCTTTAATTTGTTAAAAAAGAGAATGGCCGTATGAAAAACCAATAAGAGTAAGATGATATTAGCAACCATTGTAAATATGACTATATTCTGCAAGGTAGAATAATATGCAACTCTAGACACTACCTCAGCCGCTATCTTGAACTGATATATAATAAAAATTACTGATAATATTAGACCTATAGCAGGAAGATAAAGCCATCCCCCAATCTTTTTAAAAGACTCATCTGCACATTTTTCACAATATTCTGTGTCTTGAGATATTTCCTTTTCACCATATTTAGTACAAATCCACTTGTTCATATCAATAATCCTTTAGGTTTAAATGATTTGACTGATTCTAATGCAATTTAAAGTTAAGGCAATAACTAACTGATTTAATAGGATGAGAAAAATGGCAAAAAAGAAAATCCAGCATCACTGAGGAGCAAAAGGTTCTCTTTGATGCCTTAACTCCACTACAGCAAAAATTCGTACTGGGTATTCTGAAAGGGTTAAACCAAGTCGATGATTATCGTAAGGCAGGAGGTAAGTCAGAGGGGGATTCTGCACATGTCCAAGCCAGCAGGATGATAAGTTTTGATAAGGTGAAAGCCTTTCTCGCTGTCATGAACCAAGAAGCCGTTTCTGATGCTGTCATGACCCGTCAGGAAGCCTTAGAGGGACTTTCTACGATGAGGCGTGTTTCTCTTCCATGACATTGCTGAATTCCGTAACAGTCAGATAGGTGAAGACGAAGAAGGTCAGCCAGTCTTCCAAGCCTCATGGCAATTCAAGGACTCAGCCTTACAGAACCCCGCTGCCTTGAGCGCCATCTCAGAACTGACCACAGGCAAGAACGGCATCAAGTTAAAATTGCATGACCCGAAAGCGGCTATCAAACAACTGGCTGACCTGATGGGCTGGGATGCACCGAAGAAATCTGAATAAACCGATTTCCGTAACTCGTTTTGGCATGGATATGCCGGGTGTACTGGCAGCAATACCTGCGCAAGAAAAGCAAACAGGGTATTCGCAGCAATCTGAGCTTGAATCTTGATGCTGATATCGAGTGGATGCCGAAATTGACAAAGGATAGCCTGCCAAAAGAATAATTTTTTTGATTACAGCAATTTTTCAAAGAAATATAAAAATGTGTTCACTCTATAATTTAAGCAAGATATATCAATATATTATAGGATAAATAGTTATTTTTAAACTATTCACAACTATTCACAACTATTTACCTTACTTTTCCTTTTCGGGGTGAACGGTTGGGTGAACGGTTGGGTGAATAGGGTGAACAGTTTTATTACTAATTCTCTAATAGGGAGGGTTAGATAAAAATTGTTTTCTTAGCAGGTGTTTTCAGCTCTCCGAGTTATCGGGTTAATTAATTCTCGGAGAAGACAAGCGTAGCGCGTTAAATATGTTGTCTTAAACAAAATGTAACATAGGTAACTATATCTATTTGTTTAATATGCGATATTAATTACGATTTTGCCTCTTTATTATCAATCATACTAGAATATATAAATAATTCTGGTATATCTTGTCCTGCGGTGTATCACAAATGTGCAATTATCATGGGTAATATAAAGAATTTTCTAGTTGGGGTTAGTTTTCGAACTGACAAAAATGATAAGAGGGGGGTAAATGTGGATTAAGTCATTATTTAATATGTTGATAATAATAATTTTATTTATTTTTAGCAATATAGGATTTATTTCTATTGATTTAACTATAAAAGAAATAATAACTCTATGGACAAGTAAGGAATACACCCCATCTGAATTGTCTTTTTTTATTCAGATTGCTGATTATGTAATGCTGACTAACAATTTTCTATTTGTTTTGTGCACTACAATATTTTTTTTCAGAAATAAACTAAGATACAGTTTACGAATGATTTTTTCTGTCTTTTTAATTACCTTGCTAAATAACATCTTTACGTTTATTTACATTTTAAATTTTTCTATCTTTTTTAAATTAATTAAAAATCATGATATACATTTGATATTAATTTTATTTCCTGTCTCAATGATTATTATTTATATTCTTGCAAGGATGAAAAAATGAACAATAGGGATATCATCAGACAATCAAGAATTTTAGACAAACTCGACTCTCATACATTAAATATGTATGACACGACTTGTCGATGGCTACCTAAGGGTATTTTTTTATGGGTAGAAACAAAGGGTACAGGCCATACATTTATTTCCGTTCATGCCGAAAGTGGAATAAGTGTATTTACCTATGGTCGTTATGCTGATACCGGCTCATTAGGACTAACTGGCGATGGTGTTTTAATTTGGTTACAGAATAATGAAGCAATTGAATATATGTCAACCGAACTTTATAGAATGGAAGCTCAAGTTTATAACATTAGAGACACCGATATTTTTGCAATAATGAGATATTTTAAAAGTCTATGGCATACGGGTAAAAACATAGGTGGTACATCTGTGTCTGAATCCACCCAGAGATTTGGAAAAGTAATTGATACTTATGATGTAACTGGAGTTAACTGTACAACTCACTCTGTCAAAGCACTTAAATACGCAGGTAGCTCTGTTTTTCAAAGAAAGAATGTATTTTCTGTAAATTATACAGAAGATTTTACCATCCCATATTCATTGCGAATGTACATGAATGACATTGATACACTTAAGAAAAGTATGATTATCACTGATGTTACCTGGAGCTTTAAGCAACAAATGAGAAATACTAAAGGATTAGCTTCTTTAAATGGCGCAGGAAAAGTACAAGGAGCACTTGGTGTTGGTGCTAAATCTTCAGGAGCGCTAGGTACTCAAAGTAGTGGATACGGTGGTGCTACTTTTGGTGGTTCGTCCGGTTGGAATTACACTCCAGAAGAAGAATAATCATAAATAATAATGAATAAATTATTATTTATATGAAAAGCGTCTGAATCGGCGCTTTTATTATTTCATTAAGTGAGTTCAAATTATATTATGATTACTATAACAATATTATTTAAAAAAATCTTTAAATTTTTCAATTTTATTTTCTTCAATGATTTTATTCATTAAATGAAATTTATCTAAATTGGATATAATTTGTTCATTAATACCAAATTTTCTTAGGCGTCTATTTAATCTACATATTCTTATGGTATTCGCACCTTTATCTGTTAAATCAGCATAAATTTCACCATTAAATTTAACAATATGGTCCTGCCAAAAATCAAAATGAGGATGATAAACGCTGAATGCCTTTGAGCTACGAGGGTAAAGTTTAGCACTTGATGATATAGTGTTTTCGCATTCATTTTTGATTTCTTTATCTTTTTTTATTGTGTTGCAATCAGCACAAACTACACATAAGTTCCTAGGTTCAAAGATGAAATTTAAATATCTGGATTTTGGGGCAATATGCTCGATATGACAATTACTTGGTGAAGTTATGGATAGTTCATTTCGGCAATAAATACAACAACCATTTTGTTTCATTCTGTAATAATCTCTTATTTCTTTTCTAACTGTTTTTAAATTTTCTTCATCCCATTGAGTGTGAGAAAAATTTGCATTCGATTTTTTTTTACAGATAAATTCTGTAGAGTTATTACTATAAGATATTGGTTCGTTAATATCAGCCATAGTATTTTACCATTTCATCTAATGAAGTAATCAACTCCAATAATGGATCTTTTTCATGCAATTTATTTTTTATCAAAAGTAATTCTTCCATGATTTTTTTATCTTCATGGTCTACAGATTTTTCGGATATTATTTTAGATAATAAATTTAGAGATAATCGAGTTAAATACTCATTTTTAAAACCAGGAGAATTAAATAATGTCGCAAGCTGAAAATCAGAGGATTTGTTAATGTAATTTATGGATTTCTTATATTTACCATCTTCTATTGAAGTTATAAAGCAATTCTTTTCTCCTAAATTTGCAATGATTTGCGGAGAATGAGTGGTAATAATAAAGTGGCATTTTTTATTTATTTTAAATATATCAATTAACAATTTTATATATTTTTCTTGCCATTCTGGGTGTAGGCAAACCTCTGGTTCATCAATTAAAATTAGTGAATTATCTTTTATAACCGATGAAATACCTAATATATTCATGATTACACTTTGCTCACCTGAACTAGCACTATCTATATGAAATGCCTCTTTTGAGTTTGTTTTTTTTAAAATGATATTTTCAATTTTCAATAAACCTGAATTAATTAAATTAATCAAATCCTTAGAAAGAGATAATTCTTTATTAAATTCTACATTTTTCCCTATTATATTCATTTTCAATTTCCTTATATTATGTAACCATGGGGAATTACAAATAGATTTAAATAATTCATGTAGAGATTTATCATCTTTTACTAAGAATTGATTTATTTCTTCTTTTCCTTTTATTAGCTTTTCAACTAAATAAGATCTTAATTCATAAACTCCTCTGTTTGTAGAATATTCTTTTACTATTCCTAATTTATTTAAAAATATATTTTCGAAGTAAGGATGATATTTTAAAGATTCATTTATATCTGATTTATTACTATTTATTATATTTTCTATTCTTTTTCCTCCTATATACCTAAATGAAATTGCTATTTTGTCTTCATATCCCAAATATTTCAACGCCTTGGATAAACTATTTATTTTATTTTCTGTTATACCAAGTAAAAAATCACCTATAAACTTAGAGATATATCCTTTACTAATGGTTTGGGCTTGGATTCCTCTAATTCCTTGATAGTAATACCCTTTTTTAAAATTATTCTTCAGTGGGAATTTATCGAAGGGGGTTGTAGATACGGCTATAATTCTAGAAGGAGAATTTTTTATTTTAGGAGTGTTATTATTTGAATACTCTTCACAAATTAACTGTAACAGGCGACTTTTTCCTGTGCCATTCTTTCCTATAATAATAGAAAATATATTTTCTCTATTGTTGATATTATTATATAACTCAATTTTTTTTCCTTCATATGTTATGCTTTTTATCATTTCTACATATCCTTGGCTTACTTTTTAGTACGGTTCATTTTAATTGAAAATTTTATATGGCGTTTGTTAAAGTTAAATAAATGTTACCTTGATCACATTGATTAAATATGTATGAATGATTATTTGTTAAATAGATTTATGAAATAAATGATAAATTCGGTCGATTTATCCCGGTAACTGGTAATGCAGTAACGTCTTAAATTCTATTTTTGCCTGATCTTGAATGGATGTGAGGAGAGGAGAAATTCAGGAAAAAATAAGGGAAGGAGGCACAGCAACGGTTTGACTCCCCCTTACCTAATTGTTCATATCTTATTCAACAAAAACGATCCATCGTTTGTCAGGATCGGCCTTTAGGTGGTGAACAAAACTCCCGTAGCCTGAAAGGGTGTAATGGTCAACTAAAACCGGACACCAATTTAGGTACATTGTTGTAATCGGTGTTCATATTCATCCGGCGATATATTTCCCAACCGATAATGACGGCGCTTCAGATTATAAAAGCTGTCGATATAATCGATAACGTCGGCGATACCCTGACTTCGGATAACCTACATGTAATAGATTAAACCTGCCTACTATCCCTCTTTACACAATCTTCACCGCAGTCCCCGAGACAGTAACCATCAACATGCCGCCATTTTTGCCGACTGTCTCATAGTCAATATCAATCCCGACAACCGCATTGGCTCCTAGCGCTTGGGCTTGTGCATTCATTTCCGCGAAGGCGATTTCCCGTGCATTTTTCAATTCTTTCTCATAAGCGCCAGAACGCCCGCCGATGATATCTCTCACCCCAGCAAAAAAATCCTTAATAATATTGACCCCAAGAATCGTTTCCCCTGTGACGACACCCAGATATTCCGTGATGGTATGGCCTTCCAGCGTAGGTGTTGTTGTGTTTTTCATAATCGATCTCCGTTTGATATTACATCACTTGTATTTTTTCTTGGTACTCAGGCGGCCTTATTTGCCACCTGAGCTTGCTATATTACCGCGGGAGCTTGCCGATCACTACGAGTGTCATACGTTGTGGCTGATACCAATCGCGATAATAGGCTTTAGCCTGCTCACTAGACGCGTGGCGCACTGTATCAAGGGAGACAATCGGGTCTAGTTCGGCCGGCTACGTGATAGCGCAATTGCTCTCATTGTTGATTGATCCGAAAGCCGATATCTTGTCGTAAACCCGATCCTGTGAAAGCGGATAAAGAAGCGATTGCGACTATTCCGCAACTTGAAATCTATTTTGACTGAAAAATCAGAAGCGAGAAATGGTTTCTGCTACCAGTTTAATAAACGTCGCTTTTACTTTTTCCGCTGTTTCAATGACTTCTTCATGACTAAGAGGCTGATCCAGAATACCGCATGCCATATTTGTTAAGCAGGAGATACCGACTGTATCAATCCCTGCATGTCGTGCAATCAGTGCTTCTGGCACCGTTGACATACCCACTGCATCAGCCCCAAGCGCTCTAATCATGCGGATTTCGGCAGGAGTTTCATATGTCGGCCCCGTCCACCAGGCATAAACGCCCTGACGTAACGTGATGTTTTGCTCTTTAGCCACATCAATAACGATGCTTCTCAATGCCTTGTTATACACTTCGCTGACATCAAGAAAGCGCACACCGAGATCGGAATGATTTGGCCCAATCAATGGATTGTTTGCGGTTAAG